>NZ_JHVI01000012.1 GCF_000620065.1 Meiothermus cerbereus DSM 11376
AAGGTTTACCTACGGGGTCTGGCCTTTCCGGTCTGGGTCAGTTGGTACCGCTACCCTCTGCCCAAGGGGAAATGGGAATGGCGGTATGTGGTGGCCACCTTTCCCGCCAGCGGAAGGACGGTGCTCCTGTGGGGCAGGCGGAGGTTCAGCATCGAGCATTTCTTCAAGGCCATGAAAAGCGAGTTTTCTTTGGGGCAATTCGGCCAGAGAACCCCCTTAGGGGTGCATCGCTTCCTGGTGCTTTGCTTTCTCGCCTACCTGCTGGCGCACTGGGTGCGGATGGAGCAGGAGGGAGAGGGGCTGACCTGGCGGGAGGCGGCCAGGGAGTCCCTGCGCCTTCTCTTGCCCGGACTTGTAGCTCAGGCGGCACTGGGGGAACTTCATGCCCTAGGCCTCTGGCACCCACCGCCGGATGAAGTGAGAGGAAAAGCAGGTTTATGCAGGCTATGCAAGAGGTGCAAGTTTTGAGTCAACCGAAGGCAGGCCCTGCGGTTTTCCCTGACCTATCTGGGGTTGGGCTTGCTGGCAGGCGGCATTGGCCTGCTCGCAAGCCCCTCCCTCAACGCTACCTCCATCAATACTGCTGTGCAATTTACCCTTTCCAACATTGCTTACCTGGCTTTGCTGTACATGTTTGCCTTTCTGCGCCGCCACTACGCCCAGATGCATCAGATGGCCCATACCGATGCGCTTACCAACCTGATCAACCGGCGGGGCATGCAGCAAAAGCTGGAGGGCGAGCTCGAGCGGGCCCGCCGCTACAACCGCCCGTTTGCGCTTGTTCTGGCCGACATCGACCATTTCAAGAAAGTCAACGACACCTACGGCCACTCGGTGGGGGATCAGGTTTTGCGCGAAGTTGCTGGAAGGCTGGCCCAGCACCTGCGCGATAGCGATAGCCTGGCCCGCTGGGGCGGTGAAGAATTCCTAATCCTGGCCCCCGAGACCGACCTGCACCAGGCCCATCTCCTGGCCCGGCGCCTGCTCGAGGCCATCGGCGAAAGCCCCATATCGGGGGTACCGGTCACGCTCAGCCTTGGGGTGGCCTGCTACCGCCAGGGTGACACCGTGGCGGCCCTGCTGAGCCGCGCTGACGAGGCCATGTACCGGGCCAAAGCCGGCGGACGCAACCAGGTCGTACTGGAAGAGCAGCTCGAAGATGTGATCATCCCGGCCCACACCACACTCAACTCCTAGCTGCCCCTTGGCGATAAGCTATAGCCATGCAACTCGACCAGCTATCGCCCCACACCCTGCGCGACCCCCACGGCTACAGCGGCAAGTGGCACTTTTACCCCGAGGACGTGCTGCCAATGTGGGTAGCCGATATGGACTTTCCCATCAGTCCGGCCATCACCCAGGCCATCGTGGAGCGGCTCAAAGAGCGGGTGGGCTATCCTCAGATGAAGGGCGACAGGCAGCTTTTAGAGCTTATTGTTCAACAACAAAGCCGGCACGGCCTGGAAGGCCTTACCCCCGAAAACCTGCTGCTCACCACTTCGGTCGTACCGGCCATCTATGCCAGCGTGCTGGCCCTGAGCAGCCCCGGCGACGAGGTGATTACCCAGGTTCCGGTTTATCATCCCTTTCTGAACGTGCTGACTGAGCACCACCGGATTGCCCGACACAACCCTTTGCTGCCCACCCCCAGCGGCTGGGAGATCGATTTTGAGCAGCTAAAGCGCCTGGTCACACCCCGCACCCGCCTGCTGATGCTGTGCAACCCCCAGAACCCCACCGGGCGGGTCTTCCGGCGCGACGAGCTAGAAAAGCTGGCCGAGTTTGCCCTCTCCCACCGCCTGTGGGTGATGTCGGATGAGCTCTGGGCCGACCTCATTTACGAAGGGCGGCACATTCCCATCGCCTCCCTGGGCCCCGAAATAGCCCAGCGCACCGTTACCCTGACCGGGCCTTGCAAAACCTACAACACCGCCGGGCTGGGCGGCGGCGTGGCCATCAGCCACAACCCGCAGATACTGGCGGCCATGGCCCAGGTCAGCAAGGGGCTGGGCGGCCACCCCAACGTACTCTCGATGGCGGCCTGGCGGGCCGCGCTCGAGCACGCCCAGGACTGGCTGGAAGAAGTGCGGGCCTACCTGAAAGGCAACCGCGACTTCATCACGGCGTTTATGCAGCAACACCTGCCCCAGGTCGGCTACCGACCCCCTCAAGGCACCTACCTGGCCTGGCTCGATTTCAGGGGTACCCCTTTTGCCCAGGAAATCCATAAGGTCATGCTCGAGCGGGCCAAGGTGGGCCTCAACGAGGGCCGGATGTTTGGGCCGCAGTACCAGGGCTGGCTGCGTTTAAACTTCGCCACCAGCCGCAAGCTGCTGCAGGAGGCGCTCGAGCGAATTGCAGGGGTAGTGCAGGCTACAGATTAGAGCGGCTTCAGAGAAAATGACCTTAGCAAGTGCTGTTCAAGTGGGGTTCATTTCAGCATTTCCCGCCCCACCAGCACATACTCCTCCCAGGCCCGTGCAGCCCGCGGATCTGGGGCATTTTGCACCAGGGTTCCAGCCAGCACCGCCTTCTCGTAGGCAGCCAAGCGATGGATGGTATGTTTGAAATGCGGTATTTTCCGGGCCTTCAGATGGGCAAGCGTGCGCACTCCATCCAGCGAGGGAAAGGGTGGAACCAGGGTCACCAGGGCCTTAAACGGCAGGCCCTCGAGCGCCTGTACAAACTGCTGCAAGCTGGTCAGCGAGAGCACCCCCGGCGAAGTGGGAACTACCACCAGATCGGCCTTGTTCGCGTACTCGCGTAGGGTCTTGCCCCTGGGGTGCCCGGCTGTATCAATCACCACGTGCTCAAACCGCCTGGGCCGGGCCTCCTCGGGGCCCACCACTTCAAAGGGCAGCCCTGCGCCTTGCCGCGCCCATACCAGCGCGCCCTCAGCAGGATCGGCATCTATCAGCAAAGTGGGTGCGCGAAGCTGCAAAAACGCTGCCAGGTGCACCGCCGTGGTGGTCTTGCCCACCCCGCCTTTGAGCGATGTAACCAGAACGCGCATGTCTGGCTACATTCTAGCCGCACCGGCAGGGCATCCCGCTTACGACGCGGCAAATTTGCTCTGGTAAGCACAGAAGCAGCCTGCCCCTCCCAGCGCCATCTGCCAGGGAGGGGCTTGTATGCCTATGCGCTAGGCTCGATGAGGCCGTAGTTGCCATCGCGGCGGCGATAAATCACGTTAATCTGCTCGGTGTCGGAGTTGCGGAACACGAAGAAATCGTGACCCAGGGCCTCCATCTCGAAGGCTGCATCTTCTGGGGTCATGGGCTTCATGTTAAAGCGCTTGGTTCGGACAATGCGCGGCTCATTATCTTCTTCGGCTTCGGCAAAGCCACCCCCCGCCAGCACCGGCTCTGGAACTGCCTGACGTTCCCGCTGGAAGTGGCGCTCCTTGTAGCGTTTGAGCTGGTACTCCAGGCGGTCAATTGCGCGGTCGATGGCCGCGTACATATCGGAGTCGGACTCCTCAACCCGCACAATGCCCCCCGGCACATTGACCTGAATCTCGGCCTTAGCCTTACGCTCAACCCGCGCGCCCTGGGCCATCGAGAGCACCACTTTGGCCTCGGCGTTGTCGAAAAAGCGATCCAGGCGAACCATCTTCTTATCCAGATAGTTCTTGAGGGCCTCAGTAATCTCAATTTGACGACCAACCAGCTTATAGACGTTCATACTCGCCCTCCGATCGTACTCCGAGTTTGGCTTTCCAGGCTGGATTTCGGGGTGGAGGCGGCTCGGAAACCTCTAAATTTGGGTTTCCCGAAACGCTGTTTGGGCTTTCAAAATACCCCTATAGCCTGGTACCTAAATACTACCACCACCTGATGCGGGATATTTGTCCAAATCCACCTGGTGCATCGCGGTTCAACAATTGCGCTGTACCGGGTATTCCTCAGGGCACTCATACCGGATTCAAAAAGATAATCTTCAAATAAAAAGCGCTAAGAGGCTATCTTTTTGAATCCTAGAGCACACCCCTCGCTGCGCTCGGCGAAGAAAGCGTATCCCTTCGGTCGGGTTAGTTCGACACCGTTCGGTGACGAACTAACCGAATCTGGTATCACACCAGGCTGTACTTCCCCTCTCGCTCGTCGCGCACCAGTTGTCCGGCCTTGAGCACCACCACCCGCTGGGGATAGGCTTCCACCAGGTCGCGGGAGTGGGTGGCCATCAAGACGGTAGCCCCTCGAGCGTGCACCGACTTGAAAATTTCCAGCACCGCCAGGGCATTGGCCGGGTCGAGGTTGCCGGTGGGTTCGTCGGCCAGCAAGACCTGCGGGTCACCCACCAGGGCCCGGGCAATGGCGACCCGCTGGGCCTCACCCACCGAGAGTTCTTCAGGATAGGCCCGCTTCTTGTGGACAATCCCCACCTGGCGCAGCACGCGGGTCGTCCGGGCATCCCACTCGGTTTTGGGCACCCCCAGCACATGCAGGGCAAAAAGCAGGTTCTCTTCAACGGTTCGATCCCTTAGCAACCGGTGATCCTGAAAAACCACTCCGATGCGGCGGCGGTGCAGGGCAATGCGGTCACCGTGGAGGGCCTTGAGGTTTTCCCCGGCGAAATAGACCGCCCCCGAACTGGGCTCGAGGCGCTTCAAAATCAGGTTAAGTAGGCTTGACTTACCCGCACCCGAATGCCCAACCAGAAAAACAAACTCACCTTTTTTTATCTCCAGGCTAAGGTCGAACAGGGCCTTGGTCTGGGTACGGGGGTACTCGAGCGTCACCCGGTGAAAGTGAATCATCAGTACCCAGGGTACAACAATGCACCCCTGGCTGTAGCCGAGCAGGCCAAGGCCCGCTGGGTAGCGGGTCTTGGTACAGGTTCAACGTCGGGGCCTTCAGTATTGTCTGCGGGTGAACACTCCGCTCTCATCCATTGCCGCTACACTGTGGACTTAGGTGAACGAAACCATGAAGCGCAGAGCCTGGTTAATTGTGGTGGGTGGCATTCTGGCCGCCCTGGTTTATGCCCAGCTATCCGGCGGGGCCGCCGAGGCCTTTAGCCGCAACCCCTACGGACAAGCCCTGATCCAAACCTATCAACTCCTGCAAAGTCAGTACCTGACGCGCCTCGAGCCCGAAAAGCTCAACCGCGTGCTCGAGGGCGGCATTAGGGGTATGCTGGGCGCTTTGGACGACGAATTTACCAGTTATTCGCCGCCCCAGCGGGCTAGCCTGCGCAACCAGGACGTGCAGGGAGAATTCTTCGGCATTGGCGCTACCCTGGCCCCCAACGAGAACGGTGGTGGCGCACGGGTTCAGGGGGTGATCCGGGGTCTACCGGCCTTCAACGCTGGCATACGGGCTGGGGACATCATCGTCGAGGTCAACGGCCAGGACGTCACCAAGCTCGACCTGAACGAAATTGTGGCCCAGATTCGGGGCCCCCAGAACACCAAGGTAACCGTTGGCGTTCGCCGCGAAGGCAGCAACGCCATCCTGCGTTTCGAGATGATCCGGCAGCGGGTAGAAATTATCTCGGTTTCCAAAACCATCCTGCCGGGCAATGTGGGCTATGTGGCGCTGGAAACGTTCGGCAACGTGCGGGTAATTGAGCAACTGAATGCCGCCCTGAACGAGATGAAGCAACGGGGTGTGCAAAAGCTGGTCTTCGACCTGCGCGACAACGGCGGCGGCCTGCTGGATCAGGGCTGCCAGGTGGCGCGGGCTTTCATCCGCGAGGGCCCCATCGTATACGTCCGCACGCGCAGCGAGACCCGGCTCTACTGTGAGGCCAACGGCCAGGTCACCTGGAGTGGCCCCATGGTGGTGCTGATTAACGGCAACTCGGCCTCGGCCTCGGAGATTGTGGCGGGGGCCATGCAGGACACTGGGCGGGCCAAAGTCATCGGCGAAACCTCGTTTGGCAAAGGTGTGGGGCAGAACGTCATCGACCTTCCCAACGGGGGCGACCTGACCCTGGTCACCTTCGAGTGGCTCACCCCCAAGCGCCGCGGCATCAACAAGCAGGGCATCAAGCCCGACATCGAGGTTAAGGACACCCGCTTCGAAGTTCCGGTGGCCTTCGAGGGCACCGGGGCCAAGCCTGGGGAGACCGTGACCATCACCATCGGCGGCCAGACCTTCACCACCAAGGCCGATGAGCGGGGCAAGTTCAGCTTTAGCCAGCCCCGCCCAGCAGTGAACCTGCCTGCCGAACGCGGCCAGGCCGAGGTAGACCTGAACAAAGACGCCATCCTGCGTCGGGCGTTGGAAGAACTCAAGTAAAAGCCCCCAGTCCAGAGGCTCAAAGTCGGCTTTTTCACCGTTGTTTTGGGCCTTTGGCCTTAGGCTTTAGTGGTGGCGATGATCTGTCTGGAAGACCTCAGCAAGCGCTACGGGCAGTTTGTAGCCCTGGACGGCTTGAACCTCGAGGTACGCCCTGGCGAAACCCTGGCCCTCTTGGGGCCCAACGGGGCAGGCAAAAGCACCGCCATCAAGGCCCTGGTGGGGTTGCTGCGGCCCAGCCGGGGGCGGGCACTGGTGGGCGGGGTGGATGTGTGGAAAGAGCCTGTGCGGGCCAAGGCCCAGTTTGGTTACGTGCCCGACCGGCCCTACCTGTATGGCAAACTATCGGGCCTCGAGCTTCTGCGCTTTGCCGCTGGGGTGTACCGGCTGCCTAAGGCTAGGGCCGAAGCCCGTATCGAGGAGCTGCTGGTGCAGTTTCGCCTCGAGCGCTTCGCCTCTTCCCTCATTGAAACCTACTCGCACGGTATGCGGCAAAAACTATCGCTGGCCATGAGCCTCCTGCATACCCCCCAGGCCCTCATCCTGGACGAGCCGATGGTGGGGCTCGACCCCCACGCCACCCGGCTGGTCAAAGACCTGCTGCGCGAGTATTCCAAAGATGGGCGGGCGGTGCTCTACGCCACCCACCAGCTCCACCTGGCCGAGCAGGTCGCCGACCGCGTCGCGCTGGTGCATCGGGGCCGCCTGCTGGCCCTGGGCTCCCCCAGAGAACTCCTGCATCAACACGGCTCTGCCGATCTGGAGGAGTTTTTCCTGCGCCTCACGGAGGATGCCAGCGCATCCGAAACCACGCTGGTCTAGTTCAGGGTGCGGGAACCGGCTTCTGGCAGGCGCAGGGCAAAAGCCGGAATTTCGACGCGAAACAGCTCGCCCAGCATGTTTTGGAAGGTATAAAAACCCTGCATCGAGCCGGGTGGGTGGGCAATGGGGCAAAAGCTGTTGTACTGGTAGGCCTGTCCGGGCTCGAGGATGGGTTTTTCGCCCACCACCCCCTCGCCCTCCACGTGTCCTACCTCGCCATTGCCATCGTGGATGAACCACTCGCGGCGCAGGAGCTGCACGGTTTCCTGGCCCCGGTTTTCCAGGGTGATGAAATAGACAAACACATGCTGCCCCGGCCTCGAGTGCTGCTCGGCATAGAGCACCTTTACCTCGATGTGGATATCGTTGCGGATAGGCAGGTGCTGCGGCACCTTATAAGCATATCGCTGTTTCACGCAAACCCCACCAGAAATGTCTTTGATTTGGTCTTTTTCTGGGGCCCCGCCTGAAGCGCGGATAGCAACAGCCTTAAGCCCCAGCCTGTCCCTAACAGAACGATTCAGGCGAGGTTCATATAAAGCATTTCTGTTGGGCAACCACACTACAGCGGGTCGTCCTGAAAGACCACTGTCTTCAGGTACAGCGACTCCGGCACATGCAGGCTCCAGGGGTGATCGGGCGGGTTGTAGTGGATGGCATCTACCCGCAGCCGGCGGCCTTCATCGGCAGCGGCCCGGCGGGTCACCTCGAGCAGCGCATCCACCCCCAGATAGTACGCACAGCTCGATAGCCACAGCCACCCCTCCCGATCCAGCAGGCGCAGGGCCGGTCGGAGCAAGTCCACCAGGAGCCTTTTGACCCGCGGCAGTTCGTCGGGCTTTTTGACCAGGGTGGGCGGGTCAAGCAACACATGCTGAAAGGGCGTGATCTGGCTTCGGGCCAGGTTTTCCAGTACTGCTACCGCATCGCCCTGGCGTATGTCCACCCGCCAACCCTGCAAGGAAGCTGCCCGATCCAGCACCGCCAGGGCGTCCAGGTCTTTATCCACAGCCAGGGCATAGGCCCCCTTGCGCGCGGCCCGCAGGGCAAAAGCCCCCACGTAGCTGTACACGTCCAGCACCCGCTGGCCCGGCTGAATCATCTGCTCGAGCCGCCTGCGGTTTTCCCGCTGATCGAGGTAGTAGCCGGTTTTTTGCGCCAGGGCCAGCGGAATGGGAAAAACCAGTCCGTCCTCCCGCACTTCCAGCACCGGCGGCACCTGACCATACAGAACACCCACCTGCTCGGGCAGACCCTCCTGGCGGCGGCTATCCACATCGGAACGCTCGTAAATACCGGCTGGCTGCATCACTTCGATCAGGGCTGGCAGCCAGCTTTCCCGTAGGGCTTCCATGGCCCGGTTGCGCACCTGCACCACCAGCAAAGCAGCGAAGCGATCCACCACCAACCCTGGCAGCCCGTCGGCCTCGGCGTGCACCAGGCGATAAAAATCTCCCAGTTGAGCCCGCTTTTGCTGGGCCCGCGCGAAACGCTGCTGAAAAAACTTTTTATCCAGCGGGCCGTCCTCAAAACGGTAAACCCGTACCGCCACCCGGCTTTTGGGGTCGTAGTAGCCAACGCCCAAAAAAATGTTCTCGTCCGAAAATACCTGTACAACCCCCGCCTGTTCGGGCACCAAGGCCAGTTCATCGGCGAACAGACCGGGATAAAAGTTGCGTATTTTTTTGTCTTTACCTGCCTTGGTGATTACCCGGTTCACCGGCTCCCCCAAATCGTAAGTCCCGGCAAAAAAGCCAGGACTTTCAACAAGCTACTGCTTGCCAGAAAACTGGTGGGCCGTGCAGGACTTGAACCCGCGACCTGGCGATTATGAGTCGCTTGCTCTGACCAACTGAGCTAACGGCCCCCAAGCAGGTAGTCTAGCGGGTTTGGCCGATTTGCTCAACGCGGGGGGGGCGGATGCCTGTCCTGGCCGGTGAGCTGGTCCTCGAGCTCGCCGATATAAGCAGCCAGGGTATTCCCGGCCTTCTCGATATCTTCTCGCAGCTCGTGCTCTACTCGGTCAATCCGCTCGACGATCTCCTGTAGCCGGGCCTCGAGCCCCGCCGGGCTCTGGGCTTTGATGCTGGCCAGCTCGCCCTCGAGCCACTTTTTTAGCTCCGAGAAGCGGCTGGCCTCGGCCTCATCGGCCAGCTTCCGGGCCGCCAGAAGCTCCCGGGCATACCGCTTGACCTCGAGCAAAGCCGCGGTCTCGAGGCCTACCGTGTACATGAAATAGATCACCACCAGCACCGCCATAATCGAGAGCATCACGATGCCAAAGGGCGCGGTGACCTGGGTAAAGATCAGCGAGAGTGTCTTCTGCTCGCTAAAGACAGCCCAGTTGCGCCAGGCAAAAAGCGCCATCGCGACAACTAAAATCAGTAGGAAAACATTTCGCCCTCGCATCTTTAGCCTCAAACGATTATATCCTTGTCCTGCCTGAATCAAGCCAGGTCGGAGCTTCAGGCGGAAGCCCGCCGAAGCCGATCCATAATTGCCCTTCCCAGGCCCACTTCGGGTATCGGCTCAGCATAGATGGCCTCCAGGCCCAGCCGGTCGAGCTGGTGCAGGGCCTCAAATAGGTGTGCGGCAGCTTCCAGCAGATTACCGGTAGGGGACAACACCTTGACCACCTTGAACCCCTTGGGCACCTCGCGGAAGGCCAGGTAGCCCACCCGTTTACGCAGGGCCGACGGAACCTCTTCTGGCGCAGCTATGCGTATGGGTGTGCGGGGAGCATAGTGCTGGGGCAACTGGCCCGGAACCAGGGGCTTTTCGCTCGCCTCCACCTGCAGCGCCACCGTACCCAGCACCCGCTCCAGCTCTTCCAGCGGCACTGCCCCATGGCGCAGCAAGACCGGCTTTTCGGCCAGCAGCACAATGGTAGACTCCACCCCAAAAAGGGTGGATCCCCCGTCCAGAATCAGGTCTACCCGATGGCCCAGCATGCGCTCGACATGCTCGGCCCGGGTAGGGCTCAGGTAGCCAAAGGGGTTGGCACTCGGCGCAGCTATCGGCACCCCGGCCTTTCGAATTAGCGCCTGGGCCACCGGGTGAGCCGGCATCCGCACGGCCACTGTGGGTAGCCCTGCGGTAACGATGCCGGGCACCGCTTCCAACCTGGGCAGCACCAGGGTAAGGGGGCCAGGCCAGAAACGCGCCATGAGCTTCTCGGCCACCGCCGGGACTTCTCGCACCACCTGCTGCAACATCTCTCGATCGGATATGTGAACGATGAGCGGGTCAAAGCTGGGGCGCTGTTTGGCCTCGAAGATTTTAGCCACAGCGGTCGCGTCTAAGGCGTTGGCCCCCAGCCCATAAACGGTCTCGGTAGGAAAGGCCACCAGCCCGCCGCTGCGAATAATCTGGGCGGCGCGCTCGAGGTTTGCGGGGGTGGGCGGTACAACCATAACAACCTGCACATCATAGCAGAGCCGGTACAGCCCAACCCCATCTCATCGCGTTTCCACAATCGCTCCGCACGCACTGCGGCGTACTGGGTATTCGTGGGAACCGCTCGCAGACTGGGCGTTTACACACCGGCGGGCCGTGCCCCAAAAGGTAGACTGAGACTATGAGCTGGCTACAACGCCTCAAAGAAGGCCTGAGCAAAACCCGCGATAACCTGGTCAAAGCCATCCCCTGGAACGAAAACCCCGAAGAGGTACTAGAGGAGCTCGAGTTTGCCCTGCTGGCTGCCGATGTGGGGGTCGAAGCCACCCGGGAAGTGCTGGAAGAAGTGCGCCAGTCGGGTAAAAAAGACCTGCGTGAAGCCCTCAAACAAGCCCTTACGGTAGAGCTCGAGCCCGATCGCTTCCGGGCCAAAATTCGCAAAGCTGGCTTCAACCCAAGCGCCAAAAAGTCCACCGTGGAGCCCGTCGGCAAGGTGATTCTGATGGTAGGGGTCAATGGGGTGGGCAAAACCACCACCATTGCCAAACTGGGCCAGTACTACCGCTCAAAGGGCAAGAGCGTGATGTTTTGTGCGGGTGACACCTTCCGGGCCGCGGGGGGTGCTCAGCTCGGGCTGTGGGGTGAACGGCTGGGCATCCCGGTAATCCAGGGCCCCGAAGGCTCCGACCCCGCCGCGCTGGCCTTCGACGCCGCCTCGGCCCGCAAAGCCCGGGGGATCGACCTGCTCCTGGTAGACACTGCCGGGCGGCTGCACACCAAGCACAACCTGATGGAAGAGCTGGCCAAGGTCAAGCGCTCCATCGCCAAGGCCGACCCTGGCGAGCCGGGCGAGGTCTGGCTGGTGCTGGATGCCGTCACTGGGCAGAATGGCCTCGAGCAGGCCAAAAAATTCAACGAAACCGTGGGCCTGACCGGGGTGATTGTGACCAAGCTCGACGGTACGGCCAAAGGGGGCATTCTGGTGCCCATCGTGCGCGAGCTGGGCGTGCCCATCAAGTTTATTGGGGTGGGCGAAAAAGCCGACGACCTTCAGCCGTTTGATGCAGGCGAGTTTGTCGAGGCCCTGTTAGAATAGAGAGGAACCATGAGTTGGCAAGATAAGGCTAAAACTAACCCTGGGCAACGCACCTTGGCCAAATCGGATTGGCCGTTGTTCGAGTGCCTCATCAACCAGGATTGGCAAGACCCTACGTCTTTATGCCAAATTCTGGTGGCTCGGAAATCCGCGCAAGGCGAGATCGCCTTTAGCTTTTTTTTGGTAGATCTGGCCTGTCTTGGAGTAAAAAACGCGGGCTATGGGCGTGGGGCTTGGCAATACGAACAGATCAAAGAAGCGATGGTTTCGACCCAAGACATGGTTCCTTGTTCGCTCGACCTGGCCGCAAAAGTGCTTTCCGAGGCCATCTTGTATGCAAAGCGCTGGGGTTTTGAACCCCACAAAGATTACGCTAAAGCCAAGGCGTTGCTCAAAGGAGCCAACCCCATAGACACACCCATCCCAACCGGTGGCCCCACTGGCAAACCGTTTTATGTGGCTGGGCCCTACGATAACATCAAGCTCATCATCGCTACGCTCAACCGTACCGCCGGAGAGGGCAACTACGACTTCCTACTCCATCTGTAATCTTTATTTACCCCTGGCCTCGCGACAGCATTCCGGCGAGGTAGCGGGTATTCCCTATCTGCTCCAGCCCAACTTTCCTCTGCTTCTTGCCAACACCGCCTTTGGCTACGCCAAGGCCGCCCAAAAGGAGCTCGAGGCCCGTTTTCGGGCTATCCAAGCCCCACCGGCATTTACCATGCTCGAGGGCGACCTTCCCTCAGCGTTACTGGCCGCGGGCTACCGGGCGTCGGCCACATTCGAGCTGTGCCAGTCTGAACCCAGCCACCGGGCTTTCTGGACCGAGCAAGTGCCTTGGTCGGAAGCCTGGTCCATCGCGCGCATCCTAACCGAGGCCTACCAGGTTCCTCAGTGGCGCTTTCCTGTTTCTCAGCGGATAGGCAAGCTGCTACAAGACCCCGACAGCCAGGCCTTTGTGGCCTATCTGTATGGCGAGGCGGTGGGGGCCATTCTCGTTTACCAGGGCATCGGTCTTCTGGCGGGGGTGGTGCCCAAACGACTGGGCCACGGGGTAGGAGCCGCCCTGATAGGCCGCATTGACCCAAGGCCCTTCTTGCGTCCGGCAGGAACCGAAGCCGAATTTCCGGGTCAAGTCCTAAACCGCTTCATACGCTACAGCTTAGAATAAGCCCAATGCAGAAATCGTCTTCTTCCACGTTTGATCGCAACGCCTTGCTGCTGGCTTTTGCCTGGCTGGTAGCGCTGGTCGCCACCCTCGGTAGCCTGTACTACTCGGAGGTGCGCAACTTCATCCCCTGCACCCTGTGCTGGTACCAGCGCATCGCCATGTATCCCCTGGTGTTCATCCTGGGCATCGCTACCTGGCGCAACGACGCCCAAATCCGGCCCTATGCCCTCACCCTGTCGCTTTTAGGGCTGTTTTGGAGCAGTTACCACCTTTTGGAGCTGTGGGTGCCCGGCCTGGCCCCCAATGTCTGCAAAGGCCCCATTCCCTGCAACGTGGAATACATCCCCAGCTTCCCCATTCCGCTGCAGGCCGCAATCGCTTTCTTGCTCATCTCGGTAGCCCTGTTTTTGGTACGCCCGCCCCGGCGGTAGTAGCGGCTAGGCCCTTTTGCGTACCCAGTGGGGAACCCCTAGGGTGCAAAACAGGGCCACGCCAAAGGGCAAGGTCAGGGTTAGTGCCAGGAAGGGGTCAAATAGCCCCAGCAGCGCACCTGCGCCCATTAGAACCAGCACGGCAAAGGCAAAAGCCCGGTGTCCTTTAAGCTCCAGGCGCTGGAACAGGTTTCCTCGAGCCTCCGTAGGGTTCTGGCCCATGGCTTTGCTCAGGCCCAGCATGGCATACCAGGCCAAGAGCAGCATGACCGAAATCACCAGCAAGGCATCGCGCCAGGAGCCCACCGTCTGCACCAGCAGCACATACACCGCCTGGGTGGCCGCAGTACAGGCCAGGTTGATGCGGCTTTGCAAGCGGTTCTGGGCCTGGCTCAGGCTTACCTCTACCGAGACCACCAGGGCTAAGGCCCAGGCCCCCACCGCGAAGACCAGCGCCAGCAGCAGGTCAATAACCATCGGTCACCACGTTTTGCAGGGGCTCGCCGCGCAGGTAGCGGGCCACCTGCTGGCGCACCAGCCGAAAGCCCCGCTCGAAAAGCCTGGGGGTTGAGCCAGCAATGTGTGGGGTCAGAAACACCTCCGGCAGCGACCACAGCGGGTGTCCTTCGGGCAGGGGCTCGGGGTCGGTGACGTCGGTAACCAACCGCACCTGCCTGGCCCGGATGGCCTCCACCAGGGCCTCCTGGTCTACGGTTTTGCCACGCCCCGCGTTCACAAACAGCACGCCCGGCTTCATCTGGGCAAAGTGAACAGCCCCAATCAGCCTGTCGGTCTGTTGGGTGTGGGGCAGCAGGTTTACAATCACGTCGGCTTTGGGTAGCAAATGGGGCAGGTCGGCCCAGGTGTGTACCCCCTCGCGGGCTGTGCGGGCTACCCGGATAAACTCCACTTCGAAGGGGGCCAGGCGTTTCTCGGTGGCCCGGGCAATGGAACCATAGCCTAAAAAAAGCACCGTGGCGCCCTCGAGGTCGTCCACCCAACGGTAGTCCCAGCGTTGTTCCCGCTGGGCATCGCGGAACTCGGGGAAACGCTTCACAGCACCCAGTATGGCCGCCACGATCCACTCCGAGACCGGGATGTCGTGCACGCCGGCCGCATCGCACAGCACCAGACCGGGGGGCAGGTGGGGCAGGATCCAGTCCACCCCCGCCGTGAGGGTCTGCACCACCTTGAGCTGCTTGAGCTTGGGCAGCTCGGCAAAAAAGCGCCGGGCCCCGCCCCCATAGGGCGCCACCGCAAACTCGGCCTGAAGGGCTTTCTCCGACAACGGCCCTTCCTTCGGTAAAAAAGCCACCTCGACCCCTTCCGGAAAGCCCTGTAAAAGCCGGGGCTCCACCGCTTCGGAAACCAGCAGAATCATCAGGGTTACTATATCGCGGGCCCAAACTTTTTCTCCAGGCGTTATAGCGTTGGTGTCTGCTGGGCACTGTCCGCTCTAGCCCAGGCCTGTACAATCGGGTTGGCCGTGAGCGATACCTCGGAGATTCAAACCCGCAAGCGCAAGCACTTGGAGGTCTGCCTACAGGAGCCCGTGGAGTACACCCGGCTCACCACCGGGCTCGAGCGCTACCGCCTGCGCTACCGGGCGCTGCCCGAGCTGGCCCTGGAGGATGTCGATCTGTCCACCCAGTTTCTGGGCAAAACCCTTAAAGCACCCTTTCTGATTGGGGCCATGACCGGGGGTGAGGCGCACGGGGGGCGCATCAACCACGCCCTGGCCCAGGCCGCCGAAGAGCTTGGGGTCGGCATGATGCTGGGCAGCCAGCGGGTCATGCTCGAGCACCCCCAGGCCCAAAGCAGCTTCCAGGTGCGCGCGGTAGCCCCCAGAACCCTGCTCATCGGCAACCTGGGGCTGGTGCAGCTCAACAAAGGCTATGGCCTACAGCAGCTCAGGCAGGCCGTTGAGCTGGTACAGGCCGACGCCCTCGCCCTGCACATCAACCCCTTGCAAGAAGCCCTGCAGGTGGGGGGGGATACCGACTTCAGGGGCCTCTTGCATAAGCTACAGGGCCTGCTGCCCCAGGTGGAATTCCCGGTCATTCTCAAGGAAGTAGGACACGGAATCGGGCGTGAAATCGCCCAACATCTGGCAAACCTGCCATTCGCAGCATTGGACGTGGCCGGTGCGGGTGGTACAAGCTGGGCCAGGGTAGAGGAACTGGTGCATCACGGGCGCATTCTGCACCCCGAGCTGGTGGAAATCGGCATCCCCACCGCCCAGGCCCTGGTGGAATGCCGCAGCGTGCTGCCCCACAAGCCCCTGGTGGCCTCGGGAGGCATCCGCAGCGGTACCGATGCCGCCAAGGCCCTGGCCCTGGGCGCACAGGTGGTGGCGGTGGCCCGGCCTTTGGTAGAACCCGCCCTCAAAGGCCCCGAAGCGGTGGTGGACTGGATACAGAATTTTTTGCACGAGCTGCGGGTGGCCCTTTTTGCCATCGGAGCCCGCACCCCTGCCGAAGCCCTGGGCCGTATCGAAAATGTGCAGTAAAAAACCCCCCGATTAGCGGGGGGCTTCTTGGATTTTGGTTGCGGGGATAGGATTTGAACCTATGACCTTCGGGTTATGAGCCCGACGAGCTACCAGACTGCTCCACCCCGCGATGGCGGCTGCATGTGACAGCTTTTACATATTAGCCGGAAAAGCCCGTTTGGTCAAGATGCCCCCTGCCCTCAGGGGAATGCCTTCCACCGGTGGCTAGATGGGCAGTGGAAGAGGCAAGCAGTCAACCATAGACCTCGCGTTGGGGTAAAGCAAAACGAATATCTTCCTGCCTTTTGGTTAACCCCGACTGGGTAGGATAAGGGGTATGAAGCAGAACCTGACGGTCGAAGATGCTCTGGAAATCGTATTACAGGGGGCCAGACCCCTACAGCACATTGAACACCTGCCGCTGGCAGCAAGCTATGGTGCAGTTTTGGGTGAAGACCTGCGCTCCAGGGTCAACCACCCCTCGGCCAACGATACCGCCGTAGACGGTTATGCCTGCCTCGAGGCCGACACACGAAGTGCCTCCCTGGGCAACCCGGTTCGGCTTAGGGTAATCGGGCAATCCCCCGCAGGCAAGCCTTTTGCCGGGAAAATTGGGCCTGGCGAGGCTGTGCAGGTATTTACCGGAGCCCCCATCCCAAAAGGGGCCAATGCGGTGATTCGGGTGGAGGATACCCTGCGCGAGGGCGATTTTGTCTGGCTGATGAAGCCCGCCTCGGCAGCGGACATTCGCCACCAGGGCGATGATCTGGTAGAGGGGCAGACCTACCTGCACAAAGGCGACCTGCTCACGCCAGGGCGGGTGGGGCTGGCCGCTGCCATGGGCTACGCCACCGTGCCGGTGGTGCGGCGGCCTCGAGTAGGCATTTTGGCTACCGGAGACGAGGTGGTCGAGCCAGGAGAACCCCTGCCTTATGGAGGGGTTTATAACTCCAACAGCTACTCTGTGGCAGGTCTGGTGGTTGAGGCGGGGGGCGAGCCCATCATTTTACCCAGGGTCTCGGATAGTGTGGAGGGCCTGCGCACTCAGCTCCAGCGGGCCGGGAGGCTCGACCTGCTCCTTACTACCGGTGGGGTTTCGATGGGGGAATACGACATCGTGCGGCGGATGCTCGAGCTCGAGGGCGAAATTCACTTCTGGAAGGTTAAAATACAGCCCGGCGGCCCCCTCTTGTTTGCAACCTGGAACGAACTACCCCTGATGGGCCTACCTGGCAACCCCGTATCGGCCATGGTAACGTTTTTACTTTTTGGGCGGCCTTTTCTTTTCAGGCTATTGGGGCGCACCGACCCCCCCCTCAGCCGGGTCAGGGCCGTGGCCGATACCCCTTTCGAGGCCAACCCCACCCGCCGGGCCTACCGCCGGGCGGTACTGCGCTGGGTCGAGGACCGTTACCACGTAAGCAGCACCGGTAGCCAGTCCAGTGCAGTGCTCCATTCGATGGCGCTGGGTAACGCGCTGGTGGTACTCGAGGCCGGGCTTTCGGCCAAGCAGGGTCAGATGGTCGAGGTGATTCCCTTTCCAGGAGCGCTTTAGGGCCTGGCGGCCTCGAGCGCCCGCAAGCGGTGCCAGAGCTCCCAGCGGCCAGTCCGCAGTAAACTTGCACCGCTTGACAAAACCTGCTCCATCCGCCACACTGCAAGGGTTGCGCTTACTTTCCGCAGGGTGCGGCCAAGCGCATGGTTCACCAAAGCCGTACATCCTACACCTCCGTACAGTCTGGACATTCGGTTCTTTCTGGGATGAGCGGCTCGAACCCTATGGGGTTGGATTCGCCCAAGCGCTTTGCGCCCCGGTGGCTTTTCAGCCCACACCCAAAAAGGACGTTTGAGATATGGAATTTTCAGCATTTCCGTTAAGGCCTGAGGTAGCTCAGGCCATCCAGGCTAAAGGTTTCTCCACCGCCACCCCCATCCAGGCTGCGGCCATCCCGCTGGCCCTCAAGGGCAAAGACGTGCTGGGCCAGGCCCGCACCGGCACCGGCAAGACCCTGGCTTTTGGCATTCCCATCGCCAACCGCCTGGATGCTGCCCGCGAGCGCGGGCGTCCCCCCAGGGCCTTTGTGCTTACCCCCACCCGCGAGCTGGCCCTGCAAGTAGCCAGGGAGCTCGAGTGGCTGGCGCCCCACCTCAACATTACCCCCATCTACGGGGGCACCGGCTACGGCAAGCAGGCCGAAGCCCTCAAGCGCGGCACCGACGTGGTAGTAGCCACCCCAGGCCGGGCCATTGACTACCTCGAGCAGCGCGTGCTCGACCTTTCCAAGGTAGAAATCGTAGTGCTCGACGAGGCCGACGAGATGCTCTCGATGGGCTTTGAAGAAGCCGTCGAACAGCTGCTGGAGGCCACCCCGCCCACCCGTCAGACGCTGTTGTTCTCGGCCACCCTGCCCACCTGGGCGCGCCGCCTCTCGGAGCGCTACCAAAAGGCCGCCATTCACATCAACGTAATCAAGGACGAAGCCATCTCCTACGAGGAAGTAGCGATTCAGGCACCCATTCAAAACCGGATTGCGGTGCTGTCAGATCTGCTCTTTGCCTACGCCCCCGAGCGCACCATTGTCTTTACCAGCACCAAGGCCGAGTGCAACGACCTGGCCCTGGGCCTGGAGAGCCGCGCCCACAGCGCAGCGCCCATCCATGGCGACATGGGCCAGATTGACCGGGAGCGCGTGATGGAGCGCTTCCGCAGCGGAGCCGTGAGTGTGCTGGTAGCGACTGATGTAGCCGCCCGCGGGCTGGACATCCCCGAGGTAGACCTGGTGGTGCACTACCGCCTGCCCGACCAAAACGAATCGTACCTGCACCGCTCAGGCCGCACCGGACGGGCGGGGCGCTCGGGCAAGGTGGTGATTCTGTACGGCCCCCGCGAAAAGCGTGAACTCGAGAACCTCGAGCGCGAGGTCAAACGCAGCTTCAAGCGGGTTAACCCGCCCACCCCTGAAGAGGTCATGTCGGCCAAGTGGGCTGTGCTGGCCCGCCGCATCGCCAAACAGCCCGAGGCCGACAAAAAGCTCTGGCGTGAGCAGGCCGAGCGCCTGATCGCCGAAGGCGGCGTGGATGCCGTAGCCGGGATGCTGGCCCTGATTCTGGGCGGAGCCCCCACCCCCAAAAGCCTGATTACCGGCGAAGAGAACTGGGTTACGGTGAAGCTGTCGGGTTCCCGCCTCAGCGTGAACCGAGCCGTAGCGGTTCTGAAGGGCGCTGGAGCAAGCGAAATTGGTCGCGTCCGCCTCGAGGGCGAGATAGCAGCATACGTCGATATCCGCCCTGAAGACCTGGGCAAACTCGATCACTCGGCCCTGCGCGACCTGCGCCTGAGCAAAGCCAGTGAGGTTCCAGCCGAGGCCCGCCAGTCCGAGCGCCAGGGACAGGGCTTTGGCCGCAGTCAGGGTAAGCGTCAGGGTCAGGGGCGCCGCGAAGGCAGTGGTCAGCGCCACAGCCAGGGTGAGCGCCCTTTTGAAGGCCCTGAAGAGCGCCGTGAGGGCGAACGCAAGCGGGTGGTATACCGATAAACGACGTAAAAACCCAAAGCCCCCTTGAGCGAGGGGGCTTTGGCGTCAGGCTGGCAGGCGGGGACGGCGTTTGCGCGTCAGTAGCCAGATTCCAGCCACCAGCAGCAACAAAGGCAGCCCCCATTGCAGCAAGAAACCCAGCAAGCCCGCCGCCACGCCCAGGGCGCTGCCCACCACCCACAGCACCAGGCCCAGCACCAGCAATACCAGCAGCAGCGGGAACAGCATCACGCCCAGCACGGCCAGCAGCGGCAGGGCCACAATCGCCAGCACCACCCCCAATAGCGGCCCCAGCAAACCCGTGACCAGCAGGACGGCCAGAATTACCAGCAACCACCCGAGCAGTTCCATGCCTCGAGGGTAGCGCACCTGGGGGTGGGGGTCGTAAGCCCCCTTACACTTCAAAGCTCCTCGTCGCCGCCCAGCCCCTGCTTGCGGAAGCGGGCGATGATCACCGGAGCGAAGAGCGAGAGCGCCGCCAGCACCCATAACCCAATGGCAATGGGGCTGCTGAAGAGGTAGCCCACATCGCCGTTGCTGATGGTCATGGCCCGGCGCAGGTTAATTTCCATCAGGTAGCCCAGCACCAGCCCCAAAAGTACCGGGGCCAGGGGAAACTCGAGCTTGCGCATCAGGTAGCCCAGCAGCCCGAACACCGCCATCAGCAGCAGATCGAAGGGGTTGTTGTTGACCGCATAGACCCCAATGAAGCTGATGGCCAGCACCGCCGGAATCAAGAACCAGGCCGGGACAGCCAAAAGGCGCACGAAGAGGCCCACCAGGGGCAGGTTCAACAAGAGCAGTACCGCGTTGCCCACATACATCGAGGCAATCAGGCCCCACACCACCTCGGGATTCTTCTGGAACATCTGCGGCCCCGGCGTCACCCCCAGGCTCACCAGGGCCCCCAGCATGATGGCGGTGGTGCCGCTGCCGGGCAGGCCCAGGGTGAGCAGGGGGATCATGGCCCCGCCCGCCGCCGCGTTGTTGGCCGACTCGGGGGCCGCCACCCCGCGCAGGTCGCCCTCGCCAAAACGGGCCTTGGCACCCAGCAGGCGTTTCTCGGTGGTATAGGCCACAAAGCTGGCGATGGAAGCCCCCGCCCCCGGCAAGACCCCAATCAAGAAGCCCAGCACGCTGCTGCGCAGAATGGTGACGAGCGAGGCCATGAAGTCTTTGAAGGAGAGGTAGATACGCCCCACCTGGGCCCGCACGGCGCCGGGGGTTTTTTCCTCCAGGAGCATGAGTACCTCGCTCACCGCAAAGAGCCCGATGGCCACCACCAGAAAGTCCATGCCGTCTTCTAGCTGCAAGAACCCGAAGGTGTAGCGCGAGATGCCCGACTGGGGATCCTGGCCCACGGTGGCCAGCATCAGGCCGAAGCCGGTGGCAATCAGGGCTTTGAACATATTCTTGCCCGCTAGGGCCGAAAGGGTGGAGAAGCCAAAGACCATCAGGGCGAAATACTCGGCGGGGCCAAAACGAATCGCCCACTGGGCCAGCAAAGGCCCCAGGGTCATGAGGCCCACCACCGAGAGGGTTCCGGCGATAAACGAGCCCCAGGCGGCCATGGCCAGGGCCGGGCCAGCCTGCCCCTGCTTGGCCAGTTTGTGGCCGTCGAGGGCGGTGACCACCGAGGAGGTCTCGCCGGGGATGTTGAGCAGGATGCTGGTGGTGGAGCCGCCGTACATGGCCCCGTAGTAGATGCCCGCCAGCAGAATCAGGGCCGACTCCGGCGGCATCTTGAGGGCAAAGGTGAGGGGCACCAGCAGGGCCACCCCGCTGATGGGACCGATGCCGGGCAGTACCCCGATGAGCGTGCCTACCAGGCACCCCAGCACCACCAGGAGCAGGTTGAGGGGCTGGAAGGCCACCCCAAAACCGTTTAGAAGCGCTTGCAGGATGTCCATGGGCTGCTCCTATCCAAAAACCCGCCCCACCGGCAGGGTTACGCCCAGCGCTTCGGTGAACAGGAAGTAGACCGCCAGCGTAAAGGCCAGCGCCCCGCCCAGGCCTTGCCACCAGCGCGCCCCAAACAAAACCGAGAGCAGGGTCATCTCGAGGGTGGTGGTGAGGATAAAGCCCAGCGGAACCACCAGGTAAGCGTAGGCCACCAGGCTCAAGAGCACCAGCCCCAGCACCGGCCAGAAGCGGGCGGGCGGCCAAGTGGGATCGGGGTCGGGCCTGAAGAGGAGCCACAGGGCCGAAAGCCCCACCAGAAGGGCGATGATGTATGGGAAAGGCCGGGGGCCCAGGGGGTCGGAGAGGAAACCCACCTGCATCCGGCTGGCCTCGAGGCCATACCCCAGGGCCAGTAACAATACCAGGATGCCAACGATGCGGTCGGTCATAAAGGGAGGCTTTAACGCTATAGCCGATAGCCAAAAGCGGTGTGCCCTGGGCTATCGGCCATCTGGTTAGGGGCTACCGGATGATGCCCAGCTCGCGGGAGAGGTTGCGGAACTGGTTCACCTGGCGGTCGATGAAGACCTGGAACTCGGCCCCGATCATGAAGAACTGCCCCAGGCTGTTTTGCTCGCGCACCTTGGCCCACTCGGGGCTGCGTTCGACCTGGCGCAGCGCGTTGGCCCAGAACTCATAGGCGGGGGTAGGCATGTTTTTGGGCACATAGAAACCACGCCAGACCACCCATTCCACGTTGTAACCAAGCTCTTTGAGGGTAGGCACGCTGGCATACGGCGCCGGGAGACGACGGGGCGACATCATGGCCAGCACCCGCACCGTTCCGGCCTCGACCTGGGCGCGAAGCTCGGAGGCATCGCCTGCAAAAACCTGAATAAAGCCCCCCAGCAAAGAGGTCAGGGCCTGGCCGCCGCCGTCGAAGGGGACGTATTTAATCGCGCGCGGCTCGATACCTGCCGCCCGGCCCAGAAGCAACACCTTCATGTGGTCCTGGCCGCCCACCGCGCTGCCACCCCCCACCGCAATTTTGGCGGGGTCGGCCTTCCAGGCTGCCACCAGCTCCTGCATGGTTTTCCAGGGGGCATCGGCCTTGACCGCTACCAGACCAAAGTCGGCGGCCACTGCGCCCAGCCAGCGCACATCGCGCTCGGTAAAGCGGCTGAACTGGCCCTGGGCCAGGCGCACCGTGGTGGCCGGGCTGGCTGCCACAATCAGGTTGGGATCGTCGCTGCGTTGGGTCACCACGTGGGCATAGGCTACCCCTCCTCCACCCCCGGTCATGTTGGTCACCTTGATGGGCTGGTTCACAATCCTGAGATCCTGCATGACCTGCGCCACGCTGCGGCAGGTGAAGTCCCAGCCGCCCCCGGCCCCCGCCGGGGCGATGCACTCGGGGTTACGCGGGGTGAACTGGGCCAGCCCACCTCCAGCCGCCAGCAAAACCACAGCTAAAGTTGCCAATCGTACCATGTGTCCTCCCTTGCCTGAAGCGTTGAGCGTCTATGATTCTATCCAGCCTACCCCACCCGTCAAGACGGCCTGGCGCCCAGCAGAATGGAGCCCTCGAGGCTTTGCAACAAGGCCTCCCTCGAGCGCTCGAGGTGTTTTTGTAAAAAGGCCGCTGCTTCCTCGGCCTGCCCTTGCTGCACCAGCTCAATCAGGTGCAGGTGGTCGCTCAGGGCCTGGTCGGCCCCCTGCGGACGGGTAATCTCCAGGTAGCGGGCCCGGTAGATGCGCTGCAAAACCTGGGCCAGCGAGGCCACCACAAAGCGGTTGCCGGTGAGCTTGGCCAGGGACAGGTGAAAATCGGTGGCCTTCTCCAGTTCGATCTCGGGGTCGAGGTCGGCCTCCACCGAGGCCAGCAGCTCCCGAAGCTGGCGGGCGTTGGGTCGCCGGGCCGCAGCCACCCGAACGATATGGCCCTCGAGCCAGTTGCGAAACTCAAAGGCCTCCTCCAGCTCGGCCAGGTCGAGGGGCGCTACGGTATAGACCCGGCCCGTACGCTGCGCCAGCCCCTCGCGGAAAAGCTGCTGAATGGCGGCCCGAATGGGCGTGCGTGAGACCGCCAAAAGCTCTTCCAGTTTGCGCTCGACCAGTGGTTCGCCGGGCCTGAGCTGTAGCGACAGGATCATCCGGCGCAGGCGACGGTAGGCTTCTTCAGTTTGCGGTGCAAGCATAGTGTATGGAAGATATGCTACCTTTTTTGGTATACCACCTCAACCCGCTGGGCTGTGCTGGCTGGACAGATTCGCCTCAACCAGAGCCAGGATTTTCTGATCCAGCCGTGATAAAGGACGGCTGGCCGGGTTCTCGCCAGCCACCCAGGGCGCTCTGTACACCTCGATGTGCAGCTTGCGGTGGGTAAACTCGTGGCGAAGGCTACCCAGCCGCTCGGCCCGCTCGAGCCCAAAGCGGACCAGCAAACGGGCCAGGGCCCCGGGGCCTTCTTCCATCGGAACCCCCCACAGCCCCCCTAGAATCGGCCCCTGGCGCTGTTCCAGGTAAACCCCACCAGGGCCTTGCAGCACCAGCGCGGTCAGCTCGAGCCGCCTTTGTTTGCGTTCCTTGGCGCCAGGGTAACGCTCGGGCGCTGCCTGGCCCAGGCAGAAGCGGGCCACAGGGCAGCGGCCACAAGCGGGGTTTTTGGGCAGGCAGACCGTGGCCCCCAGCTCCATCAGGGCCTGATTCCAGTCGCCAGGGCTAGGGCCTTGCGACTGTGCAAGCCCAGCCATCAAGGCCTCGGCAGCCTGCTGGATTTGTCCCGCCGTAGGCTTTTCCCAGGCGTACCAGCGTGACAAAACCCGTCGCACATTGCCATCTACCGCTGCCACCGGCTCGCCAAAGGCAATCGAGGCCAGCGCAGCAGCGGTATAAGGGCCGATGCCGGGCAAAGCCCTTAGCGCGCTCGAGGTTCTGGGAAATACCCCGCCAGCAGCAACAACCTGCTGGGCCAGCCGGTGCAGGTTGCGGGCCCTGGCATAGTAGCCACAGCCCTGCCAGACTTTCAAAACATCTTCCTGGTCGGCCCTGGACAGGGCCTCGAGGCTCGGGAAACGCGCTAAAAAGCGCTCGTAATAGGGAATGGTCTGCTCAACACGGGTCTGCTGCAACAGCACCTCCGACAGCAGCACCTTGTAGGGGTCGGTCACCCCCCGCCAGGGTAGTTTGCGCTGGTGCTGCCGGAACCATTCCAACAACACCGTTTGAACACTCGACATAGGCCATGCGCTCCCATTTGTATAGACCCAGGGCGCTTCCCGGCTGACTGTGGCCCCGCCTAGCCCATTAGCTGGCGGTGCACCACCATCAAACACCGGTTCTGCACCACCTGAATCCCGGCCTGTTGCAGGGCCTCGGCAAAGGCCTCGTTTGCAATGCCCGATTGCAGCCAGACCAGTTTGGGCCGGACGGCCAGAATCTCCTCCAGGTGGTCGGGCAGGGCCTCGCTACGACGAAACACCTCCACAATATCCAGGGGCACTGCCAGGTCGGTGAGCTTGCTGACCACGGGCTGGCCCCAGAGCACCTGTCCTGCATAGGCCGGATTAACCGGCAGCACGGTATAACCCTTCCGGGCCAGGTACTCGGGTACATAGAAGGCTGCTTTGGCGGGGTTGGGGTGGGCCCCCAGCACCGCGATGGTGCGGGTCTGGTGCAAAAACGCGCGCAGGTTTTCCATAGCAACTAACCTCATCACCGATTTTTACATGCCCTGGGGGCTGGCCACCGCGAGCACGCAAAAGTTCGACCATCCATAACCGTTTTGCCCCGGAAGTTTTTCCCGCCCAGCCTAGGCGAAACGTTCCGGGTGGGCTGCCCGATAAAGCCGCCAGGCGTCCCAGTCGCGGGGGAGGGCCTGCGCCTCGGCCCAGTACCAGAAGTGCATCAACAGCGAGCGGGCCGTGCGGGTCTCGTGGTAAAAGATGTCTGCCCCCAGCCCCCCAGCCTCCATCAGGCCCGAATCGTAATAGGCCTGCAGGGCAGCTTGCAGGTTATAAGGAATCTGGCGGAAGTCGGCCTGCACATGGTTTTCCCCAATTTCCACCACCACATACTGGGCCCGCACATCGCCGTTGAACGGAGCCCCCACCGCCCCGCTGTTGAGCACCAACGCCTCGCCCAGTTGGTACATGAAGGGGCGATGGGTATGCGAACCCACCAGCAGCCGCGCTGGGTAGTCTTCGCTGATTTCCGTGAGGGTACTCAGGGTCTGGTGTTCGTCATAACCTTCCCGGTAGTGGCGGGGTGAGCCGTGAGTGGCCCGTACCAACACCGGTTCCCCCAGGCCTTCGGCTTTGTCCAGCCCAAAGGTTCGTCGAGGTGCTTCGCCAATGGCAACCTGAAAAGGCAGATTACCCAGCCAGTCCAGGTGGGCCTGGGATAGCTGGGTCACCGACCAGGCGGTGGGCTCGAACAGGGAATCGGTATAAAGGTCTTTTAGAGAAGGATCGCGCTGGGCCCATTTGACCAGTAGGTCGTCGTGGTTACCCAGGGTAAACCAGAAGCCCTCGGGAGCCAAGGCCTGCCCATCTTTAGAAGCGCACAGGTTGAGCAAGCGCTCAAGCACCTCGCGGTTGGAAGGCCCTCGGTTCACGATATCGCCGTTGACAATCACCAGCTGGGGCCGCACTTCCTTCAGGTCGGCCAGGACTGCCTCGAGCGCCGGCAGATTACCGTGAATATCCGACAGAACCGCAATACGCATAGCTTAGTTTGCCGTTGCAAAAGGGTTGCCCTGAATGGTGATAATGCCGGTTACTAAAGCCACCATCGCCAGTACACTTACCACGCTAAGGGCAACCAGCAGCATCCAGAAAAAATCCCGCAGGCCCCACAGCACAGAGGTTTTGGGGGTCTGGCGTAGCACCAGAAAGCCCACCAGCGCGATAATCCACAAAATAGCCAGAACTATCAGGGCTTTACCCACAGTTTACTCATGGTAACAGCTAAAGCGCCCTGCAAATAGCACGGTTCCCACCATTGCGCCACTGCACGCCTCTGCAAATAGAGCGCTTTTCATACGAACCCCGCCTGAATCGTTCCGTAAAAGTGGCCGCCCAGATGGGAGGCCACGTCTGTGAAGGGTGCGATAAGGGCCTTCGCAGGCAGCGCGCTCACTTGCCGCCTGAGGGGTCGGGGTTTTCTTCGCTGGGGTCGCCCTCATCTGAGCCGGCAGCACCGCTATTGGAGGGGGGCGTGGGGGGGCGCTGCGGGCTGGGCGGTGGCGCGGCTTGTCCGGTGTTTACACTGGCCCAGGCATAGGAGGAGCGCAGCAGGTCCAGGTCTTTTTGGTCCACCACCCCGTCGCCATTAAGGTCGCCCTCGAGTTTGGGGGCCTGGAGCTGGGCTGGGGCTGCTGGCTGGGGCTGGACTGCTCCTGGCGGGTTGGGCTGCGCCTGCCCAGGTTGGGGAGGCTGTGCCTGCCCAGGTTGGGTGGATTCGGTTGGGTTGGGGGGCGCAGCCAGAGGGGTGGCGGGTGAACTCCCCTGGGTTTCGGTCTGGCCTGGCGGTGGGGTACCCGGGGTGGGGGGCGGGTTGGTTGCAGGGGCTTGTGGGGTCACGGGCGCGGCAGTTGAGGCCAGGCGACGACCCCAGTTGCGGGCGATGGCCTCGAGGTCGCTGTACCTGTACTGGCCCTGGGTGCTCACGCGGGTGATGGCCTGGGCGTTGCCGGCCAGTTTGCCGTTTTTGTCATAAAAGGCCACCCTGGTCTCGCGGAAGCTCGAGTCGGGGCGTACTTTTTTGTCGGGCAGGGGGGTAGCGGTAAAGCGAAAGGCCTCGAGGTCCTTGCGCGGACTGGTAAACACCGCATCAATATCGAGGAGGCCATTTTCTTGGTCGTAGCGCAGCACATACAACAGGCTGGCATCGGCCTTGAAGCTATCCGGGGTGAATTGCAGGTCTTTGAGCGGAATTTGCGCCTGGAAGCCTCGAGCCTCCCTATCGCGCACCCGCCACAGGTAGGGGAAGGGGTCGGATACCTCCGCCAGTGGAAAAACCTGGTCGAGCCGGGGGGGTGGGGTTTCCCCAATTACCAGGGTTACTTTCTGGGTACGGTTGGAGAGGTTGGCGTCCTCTACGCTAACCGTAAGCTCGAAGCTACCTTTTTCCTGCGGCGTGCCACTGATGCGGCCATTGCTGTAGATCAGCCCTTTGGGCAGGTTGCCCTCGAGGGTGAAGCGGTAAGGCCGCACCCCACCATCGGCAGTAAGGGTGGTGTTGTAGGGTTCGTCCACATAGCCCGTCTCGAACCGAAGCGTCAGGCGCAGGGGCTGGCGGCTCTGGTTGTTCTGGCTGTCCGAACCACAGGAGGCCAAGAGAATGCCAAAGGATGCCAGCCAGCCCAGCAATAAGACCCTGCCCAATACCGGTAGCTTGCGCATGACTTCAGTTTAGACCTATTGATGAAGGCCGGTTGTGAAAATGGCCGGGAGATTCCTCATGGCGGGCCGCTGCAGGGCGCAGGGATGCCCTGTAGGCCACCTTGTATAGTGTGGGTCATGAGCGTTAAACCCGACTGGTGGATACGTGAAAAGGCCAAGCAAGGCATGATTGAGCCTTTTGAGGAACGCCTGGTGCGCGATGGGGTGATTAGCTATGGCCTGTCGAGCTTCGGCTACGACCTACGGGCGGCGCGGGAGTGGAAAATTTTCGCCAACGTGTTCCACACCATCGCCGACCCCAAGGGCCTGGACCCCAAAAGCTTCGTGGACTACGAGGGGGACGAGGTCATCATCCCGCCCAATTCCTTTGTGCTGGCCCGCAGCATGGAGTACATCCGCATGCCCGACAACGTGCTGGCCATCGCCATTGGCAAAAGCACCTATGCGCGGGTGGGTATTGTGGCCAACATCACGCCCTTAGAGCCCGGCTGGGAGGGGCACGTGACCCTCGAGTTCTCCAACACCACCCCCTTGCCGGCCAAGATGTACGCCGGTGAAGGCGTGGTGCAGTTGGTCTTCTTCGAAGGGGAGCGCCCCGAGGTAACCTACAGCGACCGTAAAGGCAAGTACCAGGGCCAACGGGGCATTACCCTACCCCGGATCTGAGCCCCGAAGCGTTCTGTCTTTGGCGATAGTCTGTGAAGGCTGCTGCAAAACCAACGAGAAGGCCTGGTCACACAATTTGCTCGGCCCAGCAAGCGCAGTGTGAGAAGCCCCTCTACCAGGTAGCGAGGCTTTATTGCTGCGTGGCTTTCCGGTTCCTGGCGTGTTCTCATCCTGGGCGGTAAACTGTTTTAGATGCGCGTTGCTTTGGTAATTGCCGTCCTGCTGGCTTTGGCCGTCGCCGCTTTCTTCTTTTGGCAGGGAAGCAGCGGGGCAAGCGGTAGCTTTGGAGGAAACATGGAAGCCCTACCCTACAAATCCGACAAGCCCATTACCCAGTTTTCTAAACCCGAGCAGGTGATAGACCCCAGCAAGTTCGACTACTACGCCGAGATCGAGACCAGCAAAGGCAAAATCGGCATAGATTTGTTCGAAAACGAAGCGCCTATTACCGTCAACTCCTTCGTGTTTCTGGCGCTTAACCGCTACTTCGAGGGGATTGTGTTTCACCGGGTGATTCCGGGGTTTGTGGCCCAGACCGGCGACCCCACCGGCACCGGCATGGGCGGCCCCGGCTACCAGTTTGGCCTCGAGGTCACCCCCAAGCTCAACTATGACAAAAAAGGCCTGCTGGGCATGGCCCGTACCATGGATCCCAACTCCAACGGCAGCCAGTTCTTCATCACCTATAGTCCCACCCCCAACCTGAACCAGCAGTACACCATCTTCGGGCAGGTGGTGGAGGGGATGGAGGTGGTCGAGCGCATCGCCCCCACCGAAGGCCCCATGGCCAGCCGGGAGCGCGACAAAATCCTCTCGGTGAAGATTTTTGCCAAGCGCAAGTAGCGGCATGATCCCCGAAGGCACCCGCTACTTCCTGCCCCCCGAAGCCCGCCTGCGCCGCGAGCTGCAGGAGCGTTTGGTGAATCTGCTGTATGGCTGGGGCTACGAGCCGGTCGAGCTGCCCGCGCTCGAGTTCTACGACCCCCAGCACACCCTGGCCGAGCGGGCCTTTAAGCTGGTGGATAAGAGCGGCGAGGTGCTGGCCCTGCGCTCGGAGTTCACCACCGCGGTGGCGGGGCTGCTTAAGAGCAACGGTCGGCTGGTGTCAGGCCAGCCGGTGCGGCTGCAATATGCCGGAACCCTCTGGCTGCGCGAGGCCAACGCCGAGCTGGGGCGCAGCCGCGAGTTCAGCCAGGTGGGGGCCGAGCTGGTGGGGGTCTCGAGCCCCCAGTCCGATGCCGAGGTGCTCGAGTTGGCCTGGGCGTGTTTGCAGTTGGTGGGCTTTGCCGAGGCCAAGATTGAGGTGGGGCTGCCCGCTTTGGTGCGGGACTTACTGGATGCCACCGGCTTACCGGGCGATCAGAAAGAGCGCCTGCGCCAGGCCATCCACCGCAAGAATAGCCCCGAGCTCGAGGCCTTGCTGATGGGCTACCAGGTACACCCCAGCCTGCAAAAAGCCCTGCTGGCTCTGCCCGATCTGTACGGCGGGCGGGAGGTGCTGGAGGAAGCCCGCCGGCTGCCCCTCTCGGGCAAAGCCCAGGCCGACCTGGACTGGCTCGAGGCCGTCCTGGCCCTGCTGCCCGAGGTGCCTTTGCTGCTCGATCTGGGCCGGGCCCGGCTCCTCGGCTTCTATACCGGCCTCAACTTCCAGGCCTACACCCCCGACTTCGGCCTGCCCCTGCTGGGTGGAGGCCGCTACGATGGGGCCTTGCTGCCCTACGCGGCTGGCTTCGCCCTGGGTTTAGAGCGGGTGATGGAAGCCCTGCGCCTGCCCCTGTCCGAAACCCCGCCGGAGGTTCTGGCGCTGGATCGGGCCCTGGCCCGCGAGTTGCGGGCTCAGGGCAAGCGGGTGGAGCTGGCCTGGACCCATCACCTGCGCGAGCTAAAGGAGTACGCCTTAGAAAAAGGCATTCGCTGGCTGGCGGTAGACGGACGGCTGGAAGAAGTGCTTCCAGGGCAGTAAAGAATACCCCTTCTGCCCAAAGCAAAGGGAAAGACCCACGGACGCGGTAAGTGGGCGGCGCTAAGCCGCCCACGCGCAGAGTTGGTAGAAGGGCGCTCCCACCAAGGAGAGCACCCTTCTCCCAGCCTCACAATCCAGGGGACTGAAACTGACCCACCATTACCAGGAGCCAGCGCAGCCCTACCGCACCGGCCAGGCCCAGGGCAGCCGCCCAGCGGGGGTTGCGGAATAGCAGTGCGGCCACAGCAATCAGCAGGCCGGCCAGGGCATACCCCACCAGACCCTCGCGGAAGAGGTGTTCGCGGGCCGCTTCCTGAAGCGTAAAGGGGTAGGCCAGCAGCAGGCCAAGGCTCAGGGCAGCCGCCCAGACCTCCCAACGTTTGGCCCAGGTGCTGCCCAGGAGTATTGCAATCGCCAGCACCATCAGCAGGGCCGTGATGGGAAAGATAGCCAGCATCATGCTGTTCCACAGCGGGCGGGTGGTGTTCACGGCAAGGGCAAAGCCGGGGTAGGCCAGGACCACCAGGCTGCCCAGAAGCATCACCACCCCCAGCACACCCTCGGGGATGCGCTCAAGGAGACGCACCCACTGTTTCAGCAACAGCAGCGCCACGGCAGCCATGGCAGCCGACAAGCCCCAGGCCCCCCACCAGATGGGCGCGCCAGGTTCAAAACTAAAGAAGAGCCAGATATGGCTAAACCGCCAGCGCGCGGGGGACTCGGCCCAGAGCACAAACAGGTCCAGGGCAATCAAAATTCCCGCCAGCCACCAGTAGCGCTTCCGTTCGGGGTGCTGGCGCAGGGTCAGGATGGCGGCCAAAAAAGCCATCCCGCCCGCCAACCCTACCAGCACAAAGTGCAGGGCATTGGTCCAGTGCCAGAACTCACCGGTGTTGGGCAGGCCGTAGAACTCGGTCATGATTCCATCACCTCCTGTGTGAGCCCTTTCTTGCTAGGGGCATTCAGGTAAATCACCTTGGGCCGGGTGCCCATATCGGGCCTTAACACATCCTGGCGTCCGGCGGCCTCGAGGGTTTTGGAGATCTCGCTATTGGGATCGTCCAGGTCGCCAAAAATGCGGGCATAGGTGGGGCAGGTTTCCACACAGGCAGGTTGCTGGCCCTTGGCGACACGGTGGCTGCAGAAGGTGCACTTATCGGCATAACCGCCCTTCTTATCGATATAGCGGGCGTCGTAGGGGCAGGCCGCAATGCAGGCTCCACAGGCAATGCACTTGTTGTAGTCCACCTGTACCAGCCCGTCCTGGGTCTGGTAGCTGGCCCCCGTGGGGCAGACCGGTACGCAAGGGGGGTTCTCGCAGTGGTTGCACTGCTCGGGACGAAACTCCACGGTCAGGTCGGGGAAGACACCCACTTCGCGCTCCCGAATCCACAGCCGATTGGCCCCGGCAGGCACCTGGTTCTCCATTTTGCAGGCCACCGCACAGGCGGCACAGCCCACGCAGGCCGATAGGTCTATTAGCATTCCCAGGCGTGCCATTTAGGCCCTCCTTTCCTTGATGAGTTTGACGACGCTCTTGAGCTTGGGCGCCGGTGCTTTTTCCAGCTTGACGAAGTTGTTGCGCAGCCCAGCCCCGCCCGAGATGCGATCCAGGGTGTAGCGGGTCTGGAGGTAGCTGTCGGAGGCCCCACGCCCGTCGGCCAGGGTCATGCCTTTGGCCTTGTGGCCGAAGCCGTGGGTGATAAAGACCGCGTCCTTGCGGATGCGCTGGGTAATCTTGACCCGCACCGGGCCTTCCCGCACCCCATCCTGGTTAACTAGGTAGGCATAGTCGCCCGGTTTGAAGCCCAGCCGGGCGGCCTCTTCGGCATTGAGCCAGACGCTGTTGGAGGATTCCATCTCCATCAGCACCGGGTTGTTCTGGGTGCGGGCGAAAGTGTGCACCGGGCTGCGCCCATAGAGCAGGCGGTAATAGCCTTCGGGTACGGGCTGCGGGGGCTCATACTTGGGCAGGGGGTCGAAACCTGCCTTGGCCAGCGACTCGGAGTACAGCTCAATTTTGCCCGAGGGGGTATTGAAGGGGTTCTGGCCTTCTTTTTCCCAGTCGGTAAGCCAGGGTTTGCCGTTTTGCACCATGGTTCCCATGCTTTTCATGGTCTCGAGGTCGAGCCCCACCGACTGCATGCGGGTGTCGAGGTACTCCTCGATGGTTTGCCAGGGAAAGTACTGCTCGAGGCCGATGCGCTTACCCAGTTCTTTGGCAATCCACCAGCCGGGTTTAGTGTCGTAGAGCGGCTCGTGGGCAGGAACCCGGAGCTGGATGAAGGGGGTCTTGTGGCTAACCGTGACAAAGTCGTCGTAGCGCTCGAGGTAGGTGGCCTCGGGCAGGATCACGTCGGCCCACATCACATGCTCTTGTGGCAACACGTCAATCGCCACGTACAGCTCGAGGTTCTTTAGCGCCTCTTTGGTGCGTGGTACGTTGGGGATGGCGTGGAAGAGGTTGATGCCGTAGGCAAAGAGCCCCTTGATGGGGTAGGGCTGGCCGGTGATCATGGGCTCAATCAGTTCCTGGATGGCGGTGGTTTTGGCCAGGAACTTGCCCTTGTCGGCCCGGGGTTTATAGCCTTCGGGCTCCTTGTCCACTGCGGTAGGGCCAGCACATCCACCGGCGGCGGGCTCGAGCGGCAGAGGCGGCGTGGGGTATTTCTCCAGGTAGGGGGGCATGGCAATATAGAATCCCCCCTCGCGCCCGTAGTTGCCCAGTAGGGCGTTGAGAATGTAGGAAGCCCGCATACGCTGGGTGTCGTTGCCGTACCAGACGGTATGGCGGGTGGGGGGAAGCACCGCTTTCGGCTTGTGCTGGGCCATCTCGCGGGCCACCTCCCGGATCACCTGGGCCGGGATATCGGTCTGCTGCTGGGCCCACTCGGGGGTGTAGGGCTTGATGTGGGCCACCAGCTGATCCATCCCTACGGTGTACTTCTCCACATAGGCTTTGTCGTAGAGGTTTTCGCTAATCAGCACGTGGATCCAGGCCAGCAGCAGCGCGGTGTCGGTGCCGGGCTTGATGGGCAGCCAGCGGTCGGCCTTGGCCGCGGCGGTGGAAAAGCGGGGGTCTACCACCACCAGCTTAGCCCCGTTCTTGCGAGCCTCGCTAAACTCCTGTAGCTGGGTGTTGTGGGTGTCCTCACCGATGTGGTGGCCGATCAGCACAATGTACTTGGTATTGGGCCAGTCAATGGGCTCATGCCCGCCGATGGCCCGCCCGAAGGTGTACTGGGCGGCTACCTCACGCGGGGCGGTGCAAAGCGAAACCGAGGGTTTGGCAGCGTTGGGGCTACCCCAGGCCGCGGGCAGGAAGTCCACAAACCAGCCATCCCCCGTGCCGTGCCCAAAAAAGGCGATGCTCTCGGGGCCGTACTGCTCCTTCAGGCCCAGCATCTTCTTGGCGATGTAGTCCAGGGCCTCTTCCCAGGTGGCCTCGCGGTACTTACCTGCGCCGCGCTCCGACCCTTCAATGCGAATCAGGGGCTTCTTGAGCCGGTCGGGGTCGTAAGTCTGGGCGGGTGCTGCTTGCCCCCGGGGGCAGAGCATGCCCCGGCTTTTGGGGTTTTCCTTGTAGCCATCTACCTTGTAAACCCGGTTCCCCACCACGCTGGCCCTGATGCCGCAGCGCCAGAAACAGTTCTCGCAAATCTGGAAGACCTGCTTGACCTCCTTGGTGTACCAGGCGGGTGCAGCCTTGGCGCGGCTGGAGAGCGTGGCGGCTCCCCCCACGCTGACCGCGCCCACGGTAGCGGCAGAAAGCTTAAGAAAGCTGCGACGAGGCAGTTTCACTCTGTATCACCTCCAAAGCTTGGGAAAGAAAGTGTGCAATGGTGCTGTAGAAGCCGGTGGGATCGGTTTCCTGCAGGACGGGGGCATACTGCTTTAGCCAGGGATACAGGTACTCCAGGGCCAGCGACTGGGCCAGGGCGGGCTTTCCTTCCAGCAGTGCGATGGCTTCACCCACGGCCGCTACGTGGTCGGGCAGGTCGCGCCAGTCGGGAGAGGTCTCGAGGCCCGCCACCTGGTACAGCTCGAGCAGCCGGTCAAATCCTTCGCCAAACAGCCGCTCGTCCAGGGCCATCCCCACATAGGGGGGGCAGGGAAGCCCGGCGGGATTGCTTATGAACAACGAGGTGTAGGCCGCCTGAAGCTCGCTCAAAGGGGTTTGGGGGAGTGTGGGGGTCGGCAGGCCGCGGGTCCGGGCCATCTCGGCCAGGGCGGCCTGTAACGCGCCCGAGACCAGGTCCTGCTCGAGGGCAGCCTTGGGGGGCGCGAAAGCAGCGGCAGTAACCCAACCTAGCAGTTGCATGTGTACCTCCTGTCTTTACCCTAGGGCCTTGCTGGTTTTTCGGGGTCAGGCGAGGTCTTACAGCGGAGTCAGAAGAATTCCTACGCAAAAGCCCCCTCGAGGGAGGGGGCCAAGAAGGGGGGAGGTTCTGACTATTCCTTCACCACTGGGAAGTTGGCAGCCACCCAGGCTTTATAGCCACCCATGATGCTCTTGACGTTGTAGCCTTGGCCGCGCAGGAAGACCACCGCCATTGCACCCCGGTGCCCGATGCCGCAGTAGACCAGGATGGGTTTGTCCTTGGGCAGGCTAGCAATTTTGGCCGGCAGCTCGCGGATGGGAATGTTCACCGCACCCGCAATAAAGCCATCCTTGTACTCGTTGGGCTCGCGCACATCCAGCAGGAACGGCTTGATGGCGTCGATCTGGGCTTTGGCCGCAGGGGGTTGTACCCCGTAGAAGTCGGTGGGCAGCGCGGTGAGGAAGCTGCCTACTTCGCGGACGGTGAGGGCCGAGAAGTTAGCGGAAGAAGCCAGAACCGGGATCAGGGCCAGCAGCACAACCAGGAGCAACTTTTGTTGTTTCATTTCCTAACCTCCTGACTCCAGGCTAGAACCGCCGGCCAATTGTGGGGTCAGGGAAGGTCTTACAACTTCGTCAGAAGAATTCCTACACCAATCCGCGCTCCCGTGCCCACTGCACCAGCTCGGGCTGGGTCTCCAGGCCCAGCTTATCCAGGGCGCGGGCCTTGTAGGTAGCGACGGTCTTGACCGAGATGCCGAGCTTTTCAGCGGCCTGGCTGAGGTTGTAGCCCTGGGCCAGCAGACCCACCACAGCCCGCTCCCGCTCCGAGAGGGCCTCGGGGGCAGGCAGGCCCACGTGCTCGGCCAGCCGGGGGGCCAGAAACGGATGCAAGTAGCGTTCTCCGCGGGCAATGGCTGCCACTGCATCCAGCAAATCCCGATCCACTGCCCGCTTGGGTAGGTAGCCGCTGGCTCCCCTGGCAAAGGCTTCGGCGATGTACTCGGCCTCCTCATGCATGGACAGCACCAGCACTTTTCCCTTCTCTCGCAGCCTGGGCAGGGCCTCGAGGCCCGAGATACCGCCCAGGTTCAGGTCGAGGATCCACAGCTCAGGCACGGATTCTTTGGGTGCATTCGAAAGCCAGGCCAGGGCCTCTTCGGCACTGGCAAACTCGACCTCCACCGAATGCAGATCCGCCTCGAGCAGCAGCCGCAGGCCGGTGCGGATCAGGGCATGGTCTTCGATCAGGGCAATTTTCATAGTGGCACCACAAAACTAATGCGCGTCCCCTGTCCTGGTGCGCTTTCCACACTCAGGCTGCCGCCTAATTGCTCGATGCGTTCGCGCATGCCCACCATCCCGACAGAGGTGGGGGCCTGCTCCGGGTCAAAACCCCGACCATCGTCGGCGATCAGGCCCCGCACCCGCTTGTCCCAGGCCGAAAGCCCCACATAGACCTGATGGGCCTGGGCATGGCGGGCCACGTTGGTAAGGGCCTCCTGAATGACCCGAAAAAGGGCGATCTGCTGGCTTTCGCGCAGTTGTGGACACTCGATTTCGGCCTGTACCTGAAGACCGGTACGCTGCCGGAACTCATGCAGGTAGCGCTCGAGGGCCTTCACCAGCCCCAGGTCGTCCAGCACTGCCGGGCGCAGTTCGCGGGAGAGGCGGCGTACTTCTTCCAGGGCCTGCACCACCGCTTTGCGGGCTTCCCCCAGGTATTCGGGGCGCTTCTCGGTAATCTGCAACGCCAGCAGGGCTGCGGTCAGGTGGCTGCCCACCTCGTCGTGTAATTCCCGCCCCACCCGGCGACGTTCTTCCTCCTGGGCAAAAAGCAACTGGTGCATTAGGGTTCGGCGCTGGGCCTCGCGCCCTTGCAGACGGTCGATCTCGCTGACGTGCCGAAGGCCCATCGCCACCACGGCGGCGCTGAGGCTCAGGAATCCCTCCTCCGAAGGGGCTGGGTCGTCGGGCAGGTGCAGAACATACACCCCGAGCACCTGCTCTGTCGCCAGCAATGGCAGGGCCACCACACGCCCCTGCCAGGCGGCCTGCCGCGTATCCACGGCCATCTGGGCCAGCCCGTGCGAGGTCTGGCTGAGGGGGCAGTCTATCTGGCAGTTTTGCAGGTGTTCCAGGGCGGGCTGCCCTTGCCGAAAGCAGTATATTTCGCCACAGCGCGCCCCCAGGTTGCAGCACAAAACCTCGAGGCCTTTACGCAAAAGAACGGTTTCATCTGTACCCGAAGCTGCGGCCGAGGCCAATTCGGCCAGGGCATCACACCACTGCTGCGCTGCAACGTGCACCATGCTTCACAGCCTAGTATGTCCTGGAATAACGTTTGTCCCTGTTCATGCAAACGACAAGAAAAGGGCTTCCCCCCGAGGGCAAACCGGTCATAGCGGCAACTCGGTGGTGCTCTTGACCTGCCGCAGCACCGCCGAGGAGATGACCGTGCTGAGGCCCGGGATGGCGGTCAGGTGGTCCAGCAAAAACTTCTGAAAGTCGTTCAGGTCGGCCACCATAATCTTGAGCAGGAAGTCGTCCTCGCCCATCACCACATGGCACTCGGTCACCTCGGGGTATTGCAGCACCTCCTGCTCGAAGCGCTCCACATCGGCGCGGCTCTTGTGGTCGAGCTTGACCCGCACAAAGACGCACAGGCTGCGGCCAATCTTATCTTTGTCCAGCAGGGCCACATAGCCGCGAATCACCCCCAGTTCCTCCAGCCGCCTTACCCGGCGCAGGCAGGTGGAGGGGGAAAGGTTGACCTGCTCGGCCAGTTCGTTGTTGGGGATGTTGGCCTGGCGTTGCAGGATGCTCAGGATTTTGCGGTCTTTCTTATCCAGTTCAATTGCTGCCATCAGATTGCGCCATTTTAGCATTCTGTGGAATTTGATTGCAGGGGGCGGCTTCTAGCCAGGCCTTATTGCACGCTGCTGCCGGGGATAAAGTGCTAGCTTAAAGAAAGACCCGAGGTAGCCTGTATGAAAATTAGAACCCGCGCCGTCCACGCCGGACACCACCCCGACCGAGAGACCGGAGCCCACGTGGTGCCGATTTACAGCACTTCCACCTTTGCCTATGGCTCGTTTGCTCGAGGCGAGCGCTTGTTTGCTGGCGAAGAGCCGGGCTATATCTACGGACGCATCGGCAACCCCACCGTGCGGGCCTTCGAGGAGAAGCTGGCCAGCCTCGAGGGGGCCGAGGATGCCGTGGCCTTTGCCAGCGGCATGGCGGCCATCAGTGCCCTGTGCAACACCCTGCTGGCCCCCGGCGACGAGATCGTCTACCTGGCCCCGCTCTACGGCGGAACCGAGGGCTACTTTTTGGAAACCCTGACCCGGTTCGGGGTGCGTGTAACCGGCGGCAAAAGCGTGGAGGAGCTACCCGAGCTTATTTCGCCGGCCACCAGGCTCATCTACCTCGAGACCCCCACCAACCCCACCCTGCGCATCTACGACCTCGAGGCCGTAGCCCGGATTGCCAGGGCCAGAGGGGTTCTTTCGGTGGTGGACAACACCTTTGCCACCCCCTACCTGACCCGCCCTTTGGAGCACGGCATTGAGGTGGTGCTGCACTCCGCGACCAAATACCTGGGGGGGCACGGCGACTGCCTGGCCGGGGTACTGGCAGGGCCCAAGGAGTTGATGGAGCACATACGGGCCGAGGGGCTGCGGCACATTGGCGCAGCCCTGGGGGCTTTCGAGGCCTACCTGATGTTGCGGGGCCTCAAGACCCTGCCTTTACGCATGGAGGCCCACTGTGAGGGAGCGGCCAGGGTGGCGGAATATCTGTCAGCCCATCCCGCCGTCCAGCGTGTGCACTACCCTGGCCTGAGCGCCCACCCAGGCCACGAGGTTGCTAAGCGGCAGATGCAGGGCTTTGGCGGGCTGGTCTCCCTCGAACTCGAGTCCAAACAGGCCGCCGCGCTTTTCCTCGACAGCCTGAAGCTGTTCACCCAGGCCGTAAGCCTGGGCGATGTGGAGTCGCTGGCCACCCATCCGGCCTCCACCACCCACCAGCTTCTGCCCCCCGAGGTGCGGCAGGCCCACGGCGTAAGCGATGCGCTGGTGCGGCTCTCGGTGGGCATCGAGGACCCCCAAGACCTGATTGCCGACCTCGAGCAAGCCCTCGACCAGGTTGCTAAGGCGCTGCTGCGCTCGAGGTAGCCCGCCTGTGCGCCCCAGCAGGCCAGGCAAATCGGGTTGGTTGGGCAAACTGGCCGCAGTCAGGCCGGTCTGGCTACAGCAGCGAAGCCAGGCGCATACCCTCTGTGGCCATCTGGTTATATGAACCCTGGCCCAGCACGCACAGGCCCACCCCGTAAAGACCCTCGAGACGGGTCAGGCGCATGGAGCCTGGCTCCCACTCGCCTTCGGCAAAAACCTTATACTCCACCCGATATCCGGGCGTTCCGTCCTGCTCAGCCACCTCGGCCTGCTGGGAAGAAAAGGCAAAACCAAGCTCTTCTAGGTGCTGGTACAGATCGGGGTAAGCCACCTCCGAGAGGCGCCCAGCCTCCTCAGCCACGCTGCCGATGTAGAGCCTGGGCGCGAGAAAACTGCCCACCGCCAGCACCACCTTGCGCGCCGTTTTACGCGGCCCTTCCCAGCTCTCGATGCCCACCACAGCCGGCCCTTCCAGCAACAGCCGGGTAACAGAGAGCTGCAAAAGGAAAATTTGCGGGTGGTTTTCCAGCCTGTACTTGGCCCGGCTGTGCAAGGCCCAGCCTTTCAGGCCATCCTCACCCACCTCGGCCAGCAGCGAACCCTGGGGAAACGGGGCCCGAATGGGTGTAAAAGGCAGGTAAACCGAGTCCAGGCTGGTGGTGACCAGCCCCACCCTGACACCCTTTTTGGCCAGCGCGAAGGCGGCCTCACAGCCCGCAAAGCCTGCGCCCACAATCAGTACGTCGTAGTCCACAGATGCCACCATGAGGATTTCTTTCGCCCGGCCCCAATGAAAAACTTAAAACCCCGCATTTAGTGCATGAGGGCCGCGACGCCTAGTCTTCCAGATAGGTATACCCCACCAGCTCCCGCGCGTACAGCTCCATAAAAGAGCCCTTTTCAGCAGGGCTCAGTTTTTTGGATGAGCGCACCAGCTTCTCGACAGCCTCAGCCAGTTCATCGTCCTCGTAGCCCATCTTCTCGATTACCTTACGGGCTTTTTCACCCATGATAAAGCGCTCGATGTCGTAGCCGTCGTGGTCAATCACCACATGGGCCTCCCCGATGCGCCCGAAGAGGTTGTGGTTCATGCCAAGCACGTCCTGGTAGGCTCCGGTTAAGAAAACCCCCAGGTAGTAGGGCTGGCCCGGACGAATTTCGTGCACCGGCAGGGTGTTGCGTACATCGTGGGTATCAATAAAACGGTCGATTTTGCCATCGGAGTCGCAGGTGATGTCCACCAGGGTGGCCTCGCGGCTGGGGCGTTCGTTCAGGCGCGAGAGGGGCACGATGGGGAACATCTGCTTGATGGCCCAGGTATCGGGGAGGCTCTGGAACAGGCTAAAGTTGCAGACCAGCTTATCGGCCAGCATCTTTTGCAGATCCTCGAGCTCGTCGGCGGGGTAGTCGAGCTCCAGGGCCAGCTTCAGGGTCTTGCGGGCAATCTGGTAGAAGAGGGCCTCGGCAGCAGCCCGGTCACGCAGCGAGATCAGGCCCAGATCGTAGAGGTTCTGGATGGTGTCCTTGTTGGCGAAGGCGTCGTGGTAGACCTCGCGGTAGTTTTTGGCCGAGATGCCCCGGGCCAGCTCGAACATGTCCTTGACCACCGGATGGGCATCCTTGGGCTGCTCGATTTTTTCCTCGCCGGGGGGGCGGATGGTGTCCACCACTTCCAGCACCAGCACGCTGTGGTAAGCGGTAACGGCCCGGCCCGACTCGGTGACCAGGGTGGGGTGGGGCTCCCCGTGGCCGTCGCAAATTTCCTTGGTCACATAGACCAGGTCTTCGGCGTACTCTTCCAGGGTGTAGTTGGCCGAGGCGTAGAAGGCGGTCTTGGAGCCGTCGTAGTCGACCGCCAGGCCCCCACCCAGGTTGAGGTAGCGCACCGGAGCCCCCAGCTTACGAAGCTGCACGTAGGTCTGGGCAATCTCCCGCACGGCCTGCTTGATGCGGCGGATGTCGGTCACCTGACTGCCAATGTGCGAATGCAGCATGGCGATGGTGCCCAGCATGCCAGCTTCGGCCAGGATGTCGATGGCTTTAATGATCTCGGGGGTGGTGAAGCCAAACTTAGCTGCCTCACCGCCCGACTCTTCCCAGGCCCCCGAGCCTTTGGTTTTGAGTTTGTAGCGAATGCCGATCTGCGGCTCTACCCCCAGTTCCTGCGCTATACGGATAACCCGCCCCAGCTCAGCGAATTTCTCCAGGGTGACCACCACGTTTTTACCCAGCTTTTTGCCCATCAGGGCCAGCCGGATAAAGTCGTCGTCTTTGAAACCGTTGCAGGCGATGATGGACTCGGAGTGCAGATCCTGGGCCAGAATCAGGGCCAGCTCGGCCTTGGAGCCGGCCTCGAGGCCATAGGCATAGGGTTTACCTGCCCTGGCCACGGTCTCGACCACCATGCGCCGCTGGTTGACCTTGACCGGGAAAAGCCCCTGGTATCCAGCGCTGTAGCGATACTTCTTTATGGCCCGCCGGAAGGCCTCGTTGAGGGCCACCACCCGGGCTTCCAAAATTTGGGGAAAACGCAGCATCACCGGCAGCGGACGCCCTTCGTCCCGCAAGTCCTGCACGATTTCAAACAGCGAAGCGCTGGGACCATCCTCGCCCTCGGGTGTGACCTCGAGCTCGCCGTCCTCCCCTACCCGAAAAAACCCCGCCGCCCAGTGGGGGACGAGGTAGGTTTCTTCAGCATCCTTGGTAGTGAAACGCTTGAGCTTCTCCAACTTGAATCCGGGTCTCCTTACACAGGCTACGGACGGAATGTCAGGGGCATTCACCGTGCGCTGTCCAGAACAGAGTGTAGGGCATTTTGCCCCAGGATGCTATAGCAAATTGCCACGCACAAATTTCCCCCAACACCGACGACGGATTAACGCGAGCCTGCCCGGCATAGCCCTGCTTAACAGTTGGGCAGAAACCACAGCAAATCCAAAGCAGGGGGCTTGATGCCTTGGGTGCGCAGAAGCACTGCGATCTGGGCCGTATGTCGAACCTCGTGCAGCATCACGTGCCAGAGCAATCCCCGCACGGTGTAGCATTGCTCTGGTGCATCGTGCAGTCGCACGGCCCGCTCGAGTTCGCCATCTGTCAAGGTGTCTAGGTAGCCCAGGGTGCTTTGCTCAACCGTCCGCCAATAGTCCAGCAGGGTAGACAAAGGAAAGCCCGCATACTCTGGGCCGCCGGTGGTGTCTTTCAGAGCAGGCATGCGCATCAGTACCGGTTCGTTCTGCTCTATGTCCTCGTGCAGCCAGGAGTCTTCTACAACAGTGATATGAAACAACAGGTCTTTGATGCAGTGAAAGCGCTCACCTCCCAGCAACGGGCGGGCCAGCACCTCGTCCGGCACAGCCTCGAGCGCCCCCCACAGCTCGCGCCGGGCGCGAACCAGGTAGCTGTACATATCGGGTATGTTCATCGCTTCCTCTTCTCGTTCGGACTGACCTCGAGCCACACCTGCACAATTTGCCCCACCTCGAGGCCCTCGGCCCGCCGAACCGCATCCTTGAGCGGAAGCACATACAGGCCGTCCTTGGGCCATAGCGCGGTCTTCCACTCGGTCTGGCCAATGCGGACTTGCACCGGAATCATGCCCCAGCCGTAGGTCAAAAACCGCTCGGCGCGCTTGATGGCTTGGCTTTGTTCATGGGGAACGGTCACGAAGTAGTACGGCGCGGGGCCGCGCCATTCCCAGATTACCCCGCTAAACCTTAACCCCATCATCCCACCCAGGTCTTTTCCTTGGCAGCCTCAGCCCAATTATAGCCTTGCAGCAAAAACCACCCCCTGCCTCGGGGGTGGTGCAAAAACAGGGTTCTACTTGACAAAGAGCATCTCGCGATAGCTGGGCAAAGGCCAGTACTTATCGGCCAGGATGCGCTCGAGGGCATCGGCCGCCTTGCGCACCTCGGTCATGGCGGGCAGCACATTGTCGCGCATGTGATGGGCCTTCTCGTGCACTTCGTCGCCGCCCAGCTCGGCGTTTTGCGCCTTGAGTTTCTCCAGGGCGTCCGAGAGCGCATCGGTGGCTTCCACTACCTGCTTAACGGTGCGTTCAGCCGCACGGGACTTAACGTCAACCTCCGAGAGCTCGGCCAGGTAACTCAGAGCACCCGGCAGAATCTGGGTCTGGGCCACCCACTCGGTGGTCTCGCCCTCGATGTTCACCTGCTTGAAGTAGATGTCGTACATGATCTCCTGGCGGGCGTGAATCTCACGCTCGTTGAGCACCCCCAGGCGGGTGAACAGCTTGATGTTTTTCTCGTCGGTAAAGTGTTCAATGGCGTCAATAGCGGTACGCAGGTTTAACAGCCCACGCTTGGCTGCTTCCTTGTGCCAGGCCGCCGAGTAGCCGTCGCCGTTGAAGACGATGCGCTTGTGCTTGGCGTAGGTCTCCTTGATGGTCTCCAGGACTGCCTGTTCGAAGGAGACCTTCTTCTTCATTTTGGCCTCTACCGCGTCCATCAGGGCGTCAATGGCATCGGCCACGATGGTGTTGAGTACCGTAATGGGGAAGGAGATGCTTTGCGAAGAGCCCACCGCGCGGAACTCGAACTTGTTACCGGTAAAGGCGAAGGGCGAGGTGCGGTTGCGGTCGCCGGCGTGTTTGGGCAGGGGGGGCAGAACCGGAACGCCGAGCTCGAGCACGCCCGTCTTCTTGCCCGAACCCCCCTTGCCGCTAGCAATGCGCTCGTAGATGTCGGTAAGCTGGTCGCCCAGGAAAACCGACATGATGGCGGGTGGGGCTTCGTTGGCCCCCAGGCGATGGTCGTTGGAGGCCGAGGCCACGCTAATGCGCAACAGATCCTGGTGCATGTCCACCGCTTTGATGACCGCGGCGCAGAAGAACAGAAACTGCAGGTTGTCGTGGGGGGTATCGCCGGGCTCCAAGAGGTTGATGCCGGTGTCGGTGCTCATGCTCCAGTTGCAGTGCTTGCCCGAGCCGTTAATGCCAGCAAAGGGCTTCTCGTGCAGCAAGGCCACCAGGCCGTAGCGGCGGGCGGTGTTCCTAAGTACCTGCATGATTAGCTGCTGGTGGTCGGCGGCAATGTTGGAGGGCTCGAAGATGGGGGCGATTTCGTACTGACTGGGGGCTACCTCGTTGTGGCGGGTCTTGACCGGGATACCCAGGGCATAGAGCTGGTTTTCCACATCGGTCATGAAGGAGAGCACCCGGTCGGGGATGGAGCCAAAGTAGTGATCCTCGAGCTCCTGTCCGCGCGGCGGCTTGGCCCCAAACAGGGTGCGCCCGGTCATGACCAGGTCGGGACGGCGGTAGTAAAACTCTTCGTCGATCAGGAAGTACTCTTGCTCGGCCCCCAGGGTAGAAGAAACCTTGCTGGCCTCCACCCCAAAGTACTTGAGGGCCCGCTGGGCGCTTTTATTGAGGGCCTCGATGGAGCGTAGCAGGGGGGTTTTGAGGTCGAGGGCTTCCCCCGTCCAGCTCGCGAAAGCGGTGGGAATACAGAGGGTCGCGCCGTTGGAGTGGCGCATGATGAAGGCCGGTGAGGTGGGATCCCAGGCGGTGTAGCCACGGGCCTCGAAGGTGGCTCGCAGGCCGCCCGAAGGGAACGAGGAGGCGTCAGGCTCGGCCTGGATAAGCTCCTTACCGGTAAACGAAGCGATCACCTTTCCATCGGAAATGGGGACATAAAAGCTGTCATGCTTCTCGGCAGTGTAGCCGGTGAGGGGGTGAAACCAGTGGGTGTAGTGGGTAGCCCCTTTTTGCAGGGCCCATTTCTTCATGGCCAGGGCGATGGTATCGGCAATGCTGGGGTCTAGAGGAACCCCCTTCTCGATGGTGGCCTGAAGCGACTTCCATACCGGCTTGGAAACCAGCTCCCGCAGCTCATCCATGTCCAGCACATCGCTGGCAAATACCTCGCCGGCGATATCGCTGGAGACCTGCCGCACATCCTTAAACCGCCAGTTACGGGCTGCCGAGACAACATCAAACTCGTGGATCATATCTTCTCCTGGGGGTGGTGCCGGGTTGCCGGCTGCATTTTAGATGCTATTTGTATCTAACTTTGCCAGCTCGATGCATTTACTAGCACCACTTGGAATAACACATTACCATAAATTTGCAAAAATCAACACCGCATTCCCTGCCTAAATTGCATTTTGTTTCTAGATATATGTACATTTGTTGAGTAATTGATTTACAAAAGTGCATCAGTGCGTTAACAGCTTGATTTAGCTACATTTTGCATATATGCTTTTTACATATAAGTTGTCTACCAAAGGGGGCCTGTTTGAATCGGCACAGCATGGAAGAGCACCACCTCCCGAATAACCACGATCCAAATGCCTTTGACCGGCCCTCGGTAACGGTGGATGTGGTTATCCTGACCCTGCGCGAAGGGCAGCTCGAGGCCCTTCTGGTCAAGCGCAAGGAACACCCCTACCTCAACTACTGGAGCCTGCCCGGCGGTTTTGTGCAGGCCCAGGAGTCGCTCGACGAGGCCGCAGCGCGGGTGCTGCGACAAAAAGCCGGTCTGGAAAGCGTGGTGGGGATGGAGCGAGAAGGATCTTACAGGCACCCCGTCTACCTCGAGCAGCTCTACACCTTTGGCGACCCTGGGCGCGACCCGCGGATGCGGGTGATCAGCGTGGCCTATTACGCCCTGGTGGAAGCCAGCCACATCCGCGAGGTGGGCGAGGAAATCGCACTGTTCAAGCTGCGCCTGCCAGAAGGCGAAAGTGGCGTGGAAATTTTTGACCACCGGCACAAAAAGTACTCCCTGGCCTTCGACCACGCCGAGATTCTGGGGGTGGCTCTAAGGCGCATTCGGGGCAAGCTCGAGTACACGCCCATAGGTTTTGAACTGCTGCCGGAGCAGTTTACCCTACGCCAGCTCCAGGCCGTACACGAGACTATCCTGCAAAAAAGGCTCAACAAAGACTCTTTCCGGCGCAGGATGCTGTCCTCGGGAAGGCTCGAGCCTACCGGCAAGCTCGAGCGTGGCCTAGGCCGACCCGCCGAACTTTACCGCTTCCGGAGGGCCACATGAAAACCGCTGTATTCATCGGCCGCTTTCAGCCACCCCATCAGGCCCACCTCGAGACCATCACCCGCGCTTTAAGCCGCTTCGACCGGCTGATTGTGGTGCTGGGCAGCGCTTTCTGTCACCCCACCCCCAAGAACCCTTTCAGCGCCGAAGAACGGGCGGCCATGATCCGGGAAAGCCTGAGCGAGTCCAGCAGGCTTCACTTTATCCCCATCGCCGACGACTACTACAACGACCCCCGCTGGTTTGGCAGCGTGCGGGCTGCCGTGGAGGCCCTTACCGGGCCCGGGGCTGAGATCTGTATCACCGGCTACCACAAGGACGAAAGCAGCTACTACCTGCACGGCTTTGGCGACTGGCCCTTTGAGCCCAGCGGTGTGGTGAGCCCGCTCAACGCTACCGACGTACGAAACAGCTACTTTGCCAGCAGCGGCGAGTGGAAAGCTATGGTTCCGGTTGCAGTGCGGCAGTTTATGGAGCAATTTGCCCGCACGCCCAGCTATAGCCGCTTGCAGCGGGAGTGGAAAACCATCCAGCATTACCGTTCGCTCGAGCGGCGCTACCCCTACCCCATCCTCCACATCGCCACCGACGCAGTGGTGCTGGCCCAGGAACAGGTGCTGCTGGTCGAACGCAAAGGGCCGCTGGGCCAGGGAGCCTGGGCCTTGCCGGGGGGCTATGTGGAGCTTAAAGAAACCCTGCTGCAAGCCGCCTTGCGCGAGTTGCGCGAGGAGACCGGCTTGGCCCTGGAAGCCCGGCACCTCAAGGCCACCCAGGCCTTCGACTACCCGGGCCGCAGCCTGCGCGGAAGGGTGATTAGCCTGGGCCACTTCTTCGACTTAGGCGATACCCCACCCCCCGCGGTCGATGGCCAGGACGACGCTTCCAGGGCCTTCTGGCTGCCCCTAGCTGAGCTAGATCCCCACCAGGATCGCTTCTTTGAAGATCACTATCAGCAGATTTGTTGGTTTTTGGGGCGTGCGCCGCACCAGCCCGCGCTGTCCCAAACAAAGGAGCCTTTATGAAACCCCTCAACCCCCACAACCTGATCCTAAACACCGACAGCTACAAAGCCAGCCACTTCGCCCAGTTTCCTAAGGGCATGACCTACGCCAGTTGGTACATCGAAAGCCGGGGCGGCGACTCCAACTTTGTGCGCTTCTTCGGCCTGCAGGCCTTCCTGATCGAGTACCTGAGCAAAGGGGTTAGCATGAGCGAGGTGGAGGAGGCCCAGGCGGTCTTCCTGGCCCACGGCCTGCCCTTCCCCTACGAAGGCTGGCGCCATATCGCCCAGGACTTAGGGGGGCGGCTGCCGGTACGCATCCGGGCGGTGCCGGAAGGAATGGTGGTGCCGGTGCACAATCCCCTGGTCATCATCGAGAGCACCGACCCCAAAGTGCCCTGGCTGCCGGGCTGGCTCGAGACCGCCCTGCTGCGCGCGGTCTGGTACCCCACCACGGTCTGCACCATCTCCTGGAACATCCGCAACACCATAAAGGCCTACCTGGAGAAAACCGCCGACGACCCCCAGGCCGAGCTGCCCTTCAAGCTGCACGACTTTGGCGCGCGGGGGGTAAGCAGCTTAGAGAGCGCCGGGCTGGGCGGCATGGCCCACCTGGTCAACTTCCAGGGCACCGACACCGTCACCGCCCTAGTCTACGCCCGCAACTACTACGGGGCCGAGATGGCCGGCTACTCCATTCCGGCCATGGAACACAGCACCGTAACCAGCTTTGGCCGCGCGGGCGAGGCCCAGGCCTACCGCCAGATGATCGAGACCTACGGCAAGCCGGGGGCGCTCTTGGCGATGGTGATTGACTCCTACAACCGCGAGCACGCCGTGGGTTGGATCATCGGCGAGGAGCTGCGCGAGCTGATACAAAACTCGGGGGCCACCGTGGTCATCCGGCCCGACTCAGGCGACCCGCCTTTTGTGGTGCTGCGCACGGTGCAGACCCTCGAGGCCAGGTTCGGCGCCACCGTCAACCAGAAGGGCTACAAGGTGCTCAAAGGGGTGCGGGTCATCCAGGGCGATGGGGTGAACGCCGATACCATCCGCAAGGTGCTGTTTTTGCTCGAGCAGTGGGGCTACAGCGCCTCCAACGTGGCCTTCGGCATGGGCGGGGCCCTCCTGCAGCACCCCCACCGCGACACCCAGAAGTTCGCCCAGAAGCTGCACCTGGTCACGGTAGACGGCAAGACCTACGGGGTGGGCAAAAGCCCGGTGGACGACCCCAGCAAGCTCTCCAAAAAAGGCCGCCTGGACGTGATCCAAGACGAGCGCGGCATCCGCACGGTGGAGCTGCCCCTGGAGGCCACCCAGCCCCACCCCCAGAGCATCTTGCAGACGGTCTTTGAGAACGGCGCCATCACGCGGCGCTACACCTGGGAGGAAGTGCGCGCAAACGCCTAAAAAACGCTGGTTCCAGGCCCGGCCCAGCCCAGCCCGAAAGCCTGGGCCCAACTCGCAGCCACATCGGCAAAGGTGGCGCGGGTGCCCAGGTTCCGCCCGGCCATCCCCGGCCCCGCTACCAGGAGCATGCCGTACTCGCGGGTGTGGTCGGTGCCGCGGTAGGTGGGGTCGTTGCCGTGGTCGGAGACGATGAACAGATAGTCGTCCGGGCCCAGCGCGGCCAGCAACTCCGGCAGCCGGGCATCGAACTCGGCCAGCGCCTGGGCGTAGCCCTGGGGGTTGCGGCGGTGGCCGAAGCGGGCGTCGAAGTCCACCAGGTTGGTGAAGATCAGGCCGGAGAAGTCCTGGTGCATGAGTTCCAGGGTGCGCTCGAGCCCTTCCCCATTACTGCCAGACTTGACCTCGCGGGTAAAACCCCTATGGGCGTAGATGTCGGGGATCTTGCCCACCCCCACCACCTCCAGCCCGGAGGCCTTGAGCTCGTCCAGCACGTTGTGGGGGGGCTCGAGGGCAAAGTCTTTGCGCAGATCCTCGCGCCGGTAGTACTGGCCGGGCTCGCCCTCGAAGGGGCGGGCGATCACCCGGGCGCAGGCCAGCGGCCCCACCAGCATTGCCCGCGCGACCCGGCACCAGTCGTAGAGGGTCTCGAGGGGAACCTTGCCGATGTGGGCCGCCACCTGAAAGACCGAGTCGGCCGAGGTGTACACGATGGGAAAGCCGGTGCGCAGGTGCTCGTCGCCGTAGTCGCGGATGGCCTCGGTGCCCGAGTAAGGCTGGTTGAGCAGATACCCCTCCACCCCAATGCGCCGGCAGTACTCGGCCAGAAAATCCTGTGGAAAACCCTGTGGAAAAACCTGGAAAGGGTGCTCGAGATGGATGCCCACAAACTCCCAGTGGCCGGTGGAGGTATCCTTGCCGGGGTTGACCTCCCGCATCCGGCCAAAGGCCCCCTGGGGGGAGGCCACCCTGGGCAGGGTGTGCACCCCCGGTACGCGGCCCAGCCCCAGCGCGGCCAGGTGGGGTAGCTCTATCCCGGTCTTGAGCACGGTGTGGTCGAGGGTATCGGCCCCTTCATCGCCAAACTGCGCGGCGTCGGGCAGGTAGCCCAGGCCCACCGAATCCAGCACGATGGTGGTAATCTTCATGTCCACCAGCATACCGGACACCGGTGGGCTGGCTTTGCATCCCCCTACTACAGAGCCTGGAGCACTAAGCACCCACCAGATCACGGGCTGTGCCCAGAGAACGCCACAGCAGCCCCAGCAGTTCGCGGGTGGCAAAGTCCACCGAGGAATCGGGGTAGGAGACCCAGTGCACCCCCAGGGAAAAACCCGCGTCTTCGATGAATAAAAGCCGTAACAAACCGGCCTTTTGCTCGGGTTCCACAAACGAGCGGCTGGCCAGCCCCACCCCCAGCCCGGCGGCGGCCGCGGCCTTGACCCCATACAGGCTGCCGCACTCCAGAAGACGCGCTGGCACAATGCCGTGGCGTTCCAGAAACTGCTCGAGCCGCAGGCGCAGGCGCGAGTTGCGCTGAGGAACCAGCAGGGTCATGCCCTCGAGCTGCCCCAAAGCCACGCCCCCCAGCCCGGCCCAGGGGTGTGAGGGGGCCACCGCCAGCACCACCTCCTCACTGGTCAGGCGCTGAGCTACAAGCGGCTCGGGCAGGGTATCGGTTCCACCCAGCACCAGTGCTGCATCCAGGTCGCGCTGGTAAACCTGTTCGATCAACTCCAGGGTGGTGCCATTCACCAAGCGAAGCTCGCAGCGGGCCTGCTGGGTTTGAGCCCAGGAAATCAGGGAGGCCTGGTAACGCGGAATCAGGCTCCAGGCCAGACCCACCTCGAGGCGGGGGATGCGCTGGTGGCGCTTCTCCTCGATAAAGCGGGTGGCCTGGGCCAGGCTGCGACTCACCGCGCAAGCATAGGGCAGCAGGGCTTTGCCGGCTTCGGTCAGGGTGATGCCCTGGGGGGTGCGCTCGTAGAGGGGCTGCCGCACCGCGTCCTCGAGGGCCTTGAGGGTTTTGCTGACCGCAGGCTGGCTCAGGTGCAACACTTCGGCAGCACGACTCAGACTGCGCAGTTCGGCCACCACGCAAAATACTACCAAGTACCGTGGGTTTAAACGCATAAGAATAGGCTTGTGTAGTATACAGCTTCAACAACCCGGCAAAATCCACCCACAACCCAAAGCCCAACCAGTTCCCTAGCCGCAGGACTTTGCCGACCAATCATTTCACTTATATCCCCTTAGGGTATTTGACAGAATACCCCCTGGGGATATATCCTGGCGGTCAGGAGGTTAGCGCATGCTCTTCAAGCAAATCTACGAGGAAGGACTGGCGCAAGGCAGCTACTTCATCGGTTGTCAGTCGGCAGGTACCGCGGTGGTGGTAGACCCCCGGCGCGATATCCAGGTCTACCTGGACGAAGCCCAGAAGAACGGTATGAAGATTGTGGCCATCACCGAGACCCACATCCACGCCGACTACCTTTCGGGCGCCCGCGAGCTGGCCAAGGCCACCGGGGCTAAGCTGTACCTCAGCGACGAGGGCGACGAAAACTGGAAGTACAAAGGCCTCGAGGGCTTCGACTATCAGCTCGTGCGCGATGGCGACCAGATCAAGCTGGGCAACATCACCCTCACGGTAGTGCATACCCCCGGCCACACCCCCGAGCACATCAGCTTTTTGGTGCAGGACGGCGCAGCCGCCAGCGAGCCGGGCTTCTTCCTGACCGGCGACTTTGTGTTCGTGGGCGATATTGGCCGCCCCGACCTGCTGGAAGAGGCCGCCGGCATCCTGGGCACTGCCGAGCCCGGTGCGCGGCGCATGTTCAAGAGCCTTAAGGAAAAATTCCTCACCCTGCCCGACTACGTGCAGGTCTGGCCGGGCCACGGGGCCGGTAGCGCCTGCGGCAAAGGGCTGGGAGCCGTAGCCAGCACCACCGTGGGCTACGAGCGCCGCTTTGCCTGGTGGGCCGACTACCTGCGTACAGGCGACGAAGAAGGCTTCGTAAAGGCCCTGCTCTCGGGCCAGCCCGAAGCCCCCTACTACTTTGCCCGGATGAAGCGGCTCAACCGCGACGGGATGCCCATCCTGGGACGCTTGCCCGAACCCCCCCATCTCACCCCCGAGCAGTTTGAGCAGCAGCTCAAGCAAGGGGCCTTGCTGGTGGACACCCGCGACAAGCTGGCCTTTGCCGGCGGGCACCTAAAGGGAGCCATCAACATCCCGGCGGGCAAGAGCTTCAGCACCTGGGCCGGCTGGCTGCTGCCCTACGACCGCGACCTGATCCTGCTGGCTGGCCCCGAGCGGGTGGGCGAGCTGGTCAAGCAGCTTATTCGCATCGGGCTGGATCGGGTGGTGGGGTATATCCCGGGCCTCGAGGGCTACGCGCAAGGCGAGCTCGAGACCGTTCCCCAGATCACCGCAGCCCAGGCCAAGGCCCTGTGGGAAAAGGGCGAGGCCGCCATCCTGGACGTGCGCGGGGCCGACGAGTACCAGGCCGCTCACATCCCCGGAGCCCAGAACATCCACGCCGGGCGGGTGATGAACAACCTGGAGCGCATCCCCAAAGACAAGCCGGTGGTGGTGCACTGCCTGGGCGGCGACCGCTCCTCCACCGCCATCAGCGCGCTGATGGGCGCAGGCTTTACCAACCTCATCAATCTCACCGGCGGCATCCGGGCCTGGCAGCAGGAGGGCTTCCCCATCGAAAAAGGCTCGGCCCGCGATCTTGTAAGCGCCTAATCGATACACCCTCGTATCGGGCCCCTGGCTCTAGCTGGGGGCTCCCCCTACAAACCAAGCACTATGAATCTATCTGTCAAAACCGCCTATCAAACCCTGGAACGCTTTCAAGTGGTGGACATCCGCGAGCCCCAAGAGTGGGCCGAGGGGCTCCTGCCGGGGGCTTTGCGCCTGCCTTTGTCCAGGCTAGAGGCCCTGGCCCCCCTGTACCTCGAGCGCGAACAGCCGGTGCTCCTGTACTGCCGCAGCGGCAACCGTTCGCAGGAAGCCCGTCAAATCCTGCAAAACCTGGGCCACCCCAAGGTCTGGCACCTCGAGGGCGGCCTCAAAGCCTGGTGTGAAGCCGGCATTCCCTGTGCAAGCCCCGTCTAAGGAGGACACTCATGCTTACTGCTCCATACAAAGACATCAACCCCCAAGAAGCCCGCAAGCTGCACGAGCAAAACACTCTTTTTGTTGATGTGCGCGAACCTGAGGAGTTTGCCCAGGTGCGCATCGAGGGTGCACAGCTCATCCCCTTGTCGGAGTTTGCCGGACGCTATCAGGAACTGCCCAAAGATCAGCCGGTGGTGCTCTACTGCCGCAGCGGCAACCGCAGCGCCCAGGCCGCAGCCTGGCTCTCGGCCAAGGGCTATACCAACCTGCTCAACCTCGATGGGGGCATTATGGCCTGGTACCAGGCCGGGCTGCCGCTGGATACCGAGCCCCTCGAGGCCACCTACCAGGACACCGCCTTCACCGAGCTCACCCCCCACGAAGCCCAGCAGTGGATTCGGGAAGGGGCCTATGTGGTGGACGTGCGCGAACCCTACGAGTACGCCATGGGGCACGTGCCCGGCGCGGTCAACATCCCCCTGGGGCGCTTTGTGAGCGAGGTGGGCAAGCTGCCCAAAGACCGCAGGCTGGTGGTGGTCTGCGCCTCGGGAGGCCGCTCCGCGCAGGCCTCTGAATATCTGGTAGGGCATGGCTTCGCCAAAGAAAAGGTGGGCAACCTCGAGGGCGGCACCTACGGCTGGATGAGCGCAGGGCTCGAGGTAGAGCGTTGATCGGCTGGCTCAAAAACCTGCTGGGGGGTGGGGCAGCAGTGGGCCGCCTCAGCCCTGCTGAGGCCTACGAAAAGGCCAGGGCCGGGGCCATTATCCTGGACGTGCGCACCCCATTAGAGCGCAAGGAAGGTAAAATCCCTGGCTCACAGGCTCTACCCCTCGACAAGCTGGCTAGCGAATGGGAGAAACTGCCCAAGGATAAAGAGATCATCTGCCAGTGCCGCAGCGGCGCACGCAGTGCCCAGGCCGCGCGCTTTCTGGCCGCCAAGGGCTACAAGGTCTACAATCTGGTGGGCGGCCTCGAGGCCTGGAAACAGCACAAGCTCCCGGTGAAGTGATGTACGACATTTTCCCCAACGAGCTTTCCCTCTGGCAAAAACGCGGTGCGCTGCTCTTGGATGTGCGCTCACCGGAGGAGTTTGCCAGTGGGCACATTCCGGGCTCGCGTAACCTTCCCCTCGAGCAGCTCCTAGACACGCCCCAATCCCTAAAAAGCCCTATCGTAACCATCTGCGCTACGGGCAGCCGGGCAGGGTTGGCTGCGGAGGTGCTGGGGTACGAGGGCTTCGAGGTGGGCAAGCTGGTGGGGGGCATTCAGGGGTATAGGGCCCTGGGATACCCGCTCGAGCGCTCCACTCCCCCAGAAGAGGTCGAGGTGCCCTTTAGACCCGAGGAGGCTCCATGCTCCTAGCCTGGATGGGTGCAATTCTCATCGGTCTGGCCCTGGGGATGCTGGGCTCGGGGGGCTCGATTCTCACCGTGCCCATCCTGGTCTACCTGGTGGGGGAACCCGACAAGCTGGCCATCGCCGAGTCGCTGGCTATTGTGGGCCTGATCGCCTTGGTAGGGGCTGTGCCCTACGCCCTGAAGGGCCTGATCGACTGGCGCAATGTGCTGTTTTTTGGCCTGCCGGGCATGGCCGGCACCTACCTGGGGGCCTATTTTTCCAAGTGGGTGCCGGGGGTCTGGCAGCTGGGGCTGTTTGCGGTGGTAATGCTGCTGGCCGCTTACATGATGTTCCGCCCACCCAGGCTCGAGGCCACCCCGCAGAAGCGCGCCTACTTCAAGATTGTTGTGGATGGCCTGGTGGTAGGCGTCCTGACCGGCCTGGTTGGGGTGGGCGGGGGCTTCCTGATTGTCCCGGCCCTGGTTTTGCTGGGCGGGCTGCCCATGCACCTGGCGGTGGGTACGAGCCTGCTGATTGTAGCGATGAAGTCGGCCAGCGGCTTCTACAAATACCTGCACCTGCTGCCCGAGCAGGGCTACACCGTACACTGGGACATCGTGCTGATCTTCGCGGCGCTGGGCATCGCGGGCAGCTTGTTTGGGGGCCGCCTGGCCGCCTCCATTCCCCAGCTTGCCCTGCGGCGCGGCTTCGCCGGGTTTTTGGTAGTGATGGGGGTTTTTATCCTGTGGCAGAACCTGCCCAAGGTGTTACATGGCTAGGCCAGGTTACGGTTGAATCCAGCTCCCCAAAACACATTTGCTCAAGAAAAAACGCCTGGGCTCTGTGGCCCAAAGCCTAGTTTTTTCGGGGCAACCAGTGTGGTACAACCATCACTCCTGCACAATTTCGCGATGCATACCAACTTTAGAGCTTTTATAGGGGGGCCTCGCGTTTCGTTACGCGATGCAATGGCACATAACGCCGCAACAGTGGACTTTTTGCACATTTGTTCCACAAACTGCATGTACCATGCCACTTATGAACCTTTTTGATTGGCTCCGCAACTGGGGCCGTAAACAACCCACGGAGGCCCCCAAATTAGAATCAGAAGAACAACACTTCATGGGCCTGGATGTGCAGGCGGTCATTAATACCCACCTGGCCTGGCGCAAACGGCTCGAGGACTGCATTCTAGGTCACTCCAACGAAGAGCTAGACATCAGCGTCATCATGCAGGACAACCAGTGCCAGCTGGGTCAGTGGCTTTATGGTCAAGCCGCTCGCAGCACCCTGGCCCTGCATCCCGAGTTTGCGGCCCTGCGCGAAACACACCGTACTTTCCACCTGTACGCTGCACGGGTGCTACAGACCCTGCGCATGCGGGGGGTGGAGGCCGCTCAGACCATGCTCGAGACCGAATTTGACCGCCTGTCCAAAGACATCGTGTTCAACCTGGCCGCCCTCATGCACAAGGAGCGCACCCTCCATTAAAACCTTTGCCCAATGGTAGCCGCTGTGCGGCCAGAGCCAGGCCGTTGCGGCTATTTTTTGGTGTTGCAGTCCAGCGAGGATTCCTGGCGATACCTCGAGCCGGCCCCTATCGCACACTTCACTGGCGCGGCCCCTCATCCGGGAGGATGATGCTGAAGGGTGTCTAATACCTTACTGGTAGCCCGCCAGGGCCAGGTCGTCCTTGAGGGACTCCACCTCCACCTTGCCGGCATAAACGTTCACCACCCTGCCCTCGCCATCGAGCACAAAAGTCCAGGGCTGGCCCAGCGCCTTATAGCGGTTGGCCACGGCCACCGGGTTGTCGCCACCCGGCTGGGCCAAAAGCGGGAGAAAGCGCGGGTAGTTTTTCATGTAATCCCGCACCACCTGCTCGGTATCGCGCGGCTCCCGGCTAATCACCACAAAAGGCACCTGATACTCTTGTGCAATCTGGTGCAGCTTGGGGAACTCGGCCCGGCAGATAGGGCACCAGCTAGCCCAAAACGTAATCACCACCGGCTTGCCCTTAAAGCTGGCCAGGGTGTACACCTTGCCAGAGATATCCCGCAAGCGAAAGTCGGGTGCCACCTGCCCCGGAGAAACGGCCAGGCCCACCGCAAACAAAATTAAAGTTGCCAACCAGCGTTTCATGCTTCCTCCCATTGAGTTGATACCTATAGTGGGTATGCCACTTTGAATTAAATAGCAAGCTCCCTCTGCGCACAAGGGGTTGGGCCACACGATCCACAAAAAAACTTTCAACATCCTGGCAAATACGGCTTGTAGAAGGCTATTGTGCACCGCGCCGAGGTGGTTGCTTGGTAGAGGTTTGGCTGGTTAGTTGCTTCTTGCAAAACTCATCAAGTCACAACAGCAACACCCGGTGGAGGGACTTGAATAAAAATAGTGATGAGGGCTATATTAAAAAGGAATAGGGTCTACGATAATGCATAAAAAGTGTATGTAACACCTCATTGGTTGCCCTTAGGCAGCGGTGGCACCTTAATGGGGAGTTGACGTGTATACCCCCAGGCAGTATTAATGGGTAATCGATAAGCTAAGGTTTGCTATGCGATACATTTTGTTATCAATCATCGGGGCCTTACTGACGGCCAACGCCCAGGGGGTGGATTTTGACCGCTGGTATCCCTATGCCCAGGCCAGCCAGTATGCCCAGATGCACGGGCGCATCCTGATGGTCTATTTCTGGAGTGGGGTCTGTCCTTACTGCGACCAAATGAACACCCATGTTCTTTCCGACCCGGCGGTCTCGAGCGTCCTCGAGCGCCGCTTTGTGGTGGCCAGCGTGGACAGTCATAGCCCCGAAGGACGCGCCCTCAGCGCGCAAATGCGGGCATTTGGCACCCCAAGTTTTGTCTTCTTCGTACCCCAGGGGGGTACGTTGAAAGAGGCGGGTCGGCTCTTTGGTAGCCGTACCCGTGCACAGTTTCTGAGCGAACTGCAACAGATCTGTGCGAAAGTGGGAGGTGAAGGTTGTGGATAGAAGAAAATTTTTGAAAGCATCGGCAGGGGCTGTTGCCGGAACCCTGTTGGCTCATCAGCTCACCTCGGCACTGGCCCAAGGGGGCCTCGAGGGCGAGGATATTGCCAACCTTGAAAAGGGCTTGCAGCAAGTGCTGGGCAAGAGCTTCAAAGACTTGACAGCCTCGCCCCAGGTTAAGCTGGTGGCCCCTACCATCGCGGAGTCGGGCGCCAACGTACCGGTGGAGATCGAGGCCAGCCTGCCCGCCGACCAGGTCAAGGCCATTCACTGCTTCAGCGACAAAAACGCCAATCCCCTGCTCTTCACGGTCGTTCTTAGCGGGGTCTTGCCCTACTACGCCACCCGCGTGCGGGTCGCCGAAACCGCCCCGGTACGGGCCGTGGTCGAAACCAAAGACGGCAAGTTCTTGATGGCCTCGCAGTCGGTACGTGTCACTGTAGGCGGTTGCGGTTAAGGAGGCATGCTTATGGCGATTAACATTCTGGTTCGTTTCACCCCAGCTAAACCCAAAGCCGGCGAAGAGGTTCGGGTGCAGGTCGTCGTGCAGCACCCCATGGAGCCTGGTACCCGTAAGGATGCCAATGGCAAGCTGATTCCAGCCGATTACATCAACGAGGTCAACATTACGATGGATGGGCAACTCATCGCCCAGGTCAAGCCCGGCCCCGGCACCAGCGCCAACCCTTTGTTTGCTTTCAAGATGAAGGCCAGCAAAGCGGGCCAGCTTAAGGTCACCTGCAAAGACCTGAACGGCCAAACCGGCGAAAGAACCGCAGACCTGACCCTGGCCTAGGAGGTTCGGATGGGTCGCTTCTGGCGTTTGGTAGGGGCGGTTGCTCTAGCCCTTTTTAGCCTGATGGTGTTGGCCCAGGAAGAAGACGATCCGGTCAAGGAGGCCGAGAAGCAGAAGAAGCAGCTTCTGGAGCAGAGCGGGGGGATTCTTCCCAGCGACCTTTATGTAGAGCAGGGCGAGCAGTTGTTCAAAGCCAAGCGTGGGCCCAAGCAGGTGAGCCTCGAGGCCTGCGACTTTGGCCGAGGGCCGGGGAAGCTCGAGGGGGTGGTGGGGCGGCTGCCCCGCTACTTCTTCGATACCAGGCGGGTCGAAGACCTCGACTCGCGCATTCGCACCTGCATGATTCGCCTGCAGGGCTTCCGCCCTGAGGAAATTCGGCGTGCTGACGTGGTAGCCATTGCTTTCTACCTGGCCTCGCTCTCCAACGGGCAGCCGGTCACGGTGCGTCCCTTGATGCCCCAGGAGAAAAAGCTCTACGAGCTCGGCGAGCGGCTCTTTTATCTGCGGGCTGGCCCGCGCGACATGGGCTGTGCCACCTGCCATGTGACCTACGTGGGCAAGCGGGCGGGGGTTCTCCCCTACTCCGACATCCTCAAGGACAAGCGAGCCGCCAGCCACTGGCCGGCTTTCCGCTACTCCAACGACCAGGCCTGGACCATGGCCGATCGTATCCGGGCTTGCTACAGCAACCTCAGCATGCCCGCGCCCGACTTCTACTCCGACCCCATCATTGCCCTGACCCTCTTTATGAACGTCCAGGCCAACGGGGCCCGGATGGATCTACCCGGTTTCATACGCTAGGGAGGTTTTGTGCGGCGCTTTTACATAATTACGTTGCTCCTCATACTCCTTGGCCTGGCCAGCGGCCAAACCGGCCCGTCTTACATCACCCCGGAACTCCAGCGGCTGATCCAAGCGGGGGGCCAGAACTACTCGAATACCTTGCTCAGACAAGCCTCCGACCAGGCCCTTTGCTCCATCCACCGCAATAGGCTACCCGCCGATGTGCTCGGCCCCTTCATCGAGGCCCAGCGCCAAACCATCAAGTACCCCGCCGATGGCAAGCTGATGGGCGACTGGAAAAAAGGCGAAGCCATCTTCAACACGCTGGCCCGCGGCAACTGCTTCTCCTGCCATGTGGGCTCGCCACTCAACATCGGCGGCAATGTGGGGCCCAGCCTGGAGAAGTACGGCCAGCGCGGCACTTCCGAAGCAGTTCAGAAATATACCTACGAGGTGATCTACAACACCTGGGCCTACTTCCCCTGTACGGTGATGTACCGCTTCGGGCATAATGGTTTGCTTAAACCCGAGGAGATAGCCGACGTGGTGGCCTACCTGCTCGACCCGGCCTCGGACTTCAACACCAAACCGGCGCTTAAGCGCTAGTTGCCTTAGCCGCAGTGTGTTCCCTGGCGGGCGCATGCCTGGGAAATGGAGGTGCAATGACCCGACGTGAACTGGTACAACTCTTGCTGGCCTTGGGTATTACCTCCCCCAAAGCCTTTGCCCAGGCCATGGAACGCCCCGAGGCGCTCTACGACCTGCCCCCCTTCGGCAATGTTACGCTGCTCTTCAACACCGACCTGCACGCCCAACTGCGGCCCCACTACTTTATGGAGCCGCCCAACCTGCTGGCGGCCAAAGCCCTGGAAGGCAAGCCTGGCTATCTGGCCGGTGAGGCTTTTTTGCGCTACTACGGTATCCGACGGGGTAGCCTGGAAGCCTACGTGTTTTCCTCGGTAGACTTTGCGGCCCTGGCCCAGCGCTTTGGCCCGATGGGCGGTGGGGCCTACATCGGCGCCCTCATCAAACAGCAAAAAGCCCAGGCAGGGGAAAAGCGCACCCTGGTGCTGGACGGCGGCGATACCTGGACCAACTCCGGCATCTCGCTTTTGACCAAGGGGCAGGTGGTGGTGGACTGGATGAACCGGGTGGGTTTCGACCACATGGTCTTCCACTGGGAGTACACCCTGGGCCGCGCGCGGGTCGAGGAGCTGGTAAAGCAGCTGCAGGCCCAGATCGTGAGCTTCAACATCGTGGACGACCTCTTTGGCGACCCCATCTACGAGCCCTACGCCATCCACGAAATCGGGGGCTACACCCTGGGCATCATCGGCTCGACCTTTCCATATGTCAAAGTCTCACACCCCGAGGAGTTCTCCGAAGGGCTTTCTTTTGGGATCCGGGAAAACGAGTTGCAAAAATACGTAGACGAGCTGCGAGGCAAAGGCGTGGATGCGGTGGTGCTGCTCTCGCACAACGGCGTGCCGCTGGATCTGGCCCTGGCCGGACGCATCAAGGGCCTCGACCTGATTTTGACCGGCCACACCCACGACTTCACGCCCGCCCCCATTCGGGTGGGCCAAACCTGGCTGGTGGCCGGGGGTTCGGCGGGCAAGGCTGTGGTGCGGGTAGACCTGGAGATGAGGAAAGGCGGGATTGCCGATATACGGGCCAAGACCCTGCCGGTCGCTACCAACCTGATTAAGCCTGACCCTGGGCTCGAGGCCTTCATCCGCGAGGCCTACGCACCGCATCTGGACTACCTCGACCAGGTGCTGGGCACCAGCGAAACCCTGCTGTACAAGCGCGACTCCACCTACTCCACCCTGGACGAGCTGGCCGGTCGGGCGGTTCGGGCGGCCTACCCCGAGGTGGAGGTGGCCTTTAGCACCGGCACCCGCTGGGGTACGGCCATTCTGCCGGGCCAGCCCATCACCATGGATAAAATCCTGGCCTTCACCGGCTTCACCTACCCCGAGGTCTACGTGTTCAAGCTCAAGGGCGATCGCCTGCAGGCCGTGCTGGAAGACGTGGCGGCCAATACCTTCAACCCCGACCCCTTCTACCAGCAAGGGGGCGACATGAGCCGGGTTTTTGGGCTCTCCTACGACCTGGCGGTGAATGCTCCCACCGGCCAGCGCATCCGCAACGTGGCCATCCAGGGCCGTCGCCTGGACCCCAACCGGGAGTACACCCTGGCCTCGTTTGGCGGGCGCCTCCAGCGCAGTGGCACCCTGGTAGAAAAGTACACCCCCCGCCCCATCTACGACCTAATTGCCGAGTATCTCAAGCAGGTCAAAACCGTAAACATCCCCCCACGCCCCAGCATGCGGGTGCTGGATCAACGCTATGTATTGCCCGGATAACCAGGAGGACAAGAAGTGAGGAAAAGATACGTGTTAGGACTTTTGGCCATGCTGCTGGCGGGGCTGACCCTTTCGCAGCAAAGCCCCTTTCAGCAGCGGGTGCAGCAGGCCATCCAGAGTGGCGGCAGCAAGTTTGCTGAAACCATGAAGCAAGACCCCGACCAAGCCCTGTGTTCGCAGTACCGCGACAAGCTGCCCCCCGAACAGGTAGGGGCTTTCCTCGAGCGCCAGCGGGCCCTGATTAAGTACCCCGCCGACGGCAAGCTGATGGGCGACTGGAAACAGGGCGAGGCCCTTTTCACCAATCCCCGCAAGGGCAACTGCTACGCATGTCATACCGGCGACCCCAAAGAAGCGGGAGCTGGCCGCATGGGGCCGGGGCTGGTGGGGTATGGTGCCCGTGGCACCAGCGAGGCGGTGGTCAAGTACACCTACGACAAGATTTACAACGCCTGGGCTTCCATGCCCTGCTCGCTGATGTACCGGGCCGGTCATCACGGCATCCTGACCCCAGAAGAAACCGCCCACGTGACGGCCTTCCTGCTCGACCCGGCCTCGCCGGTGAATGCCAAGAGGTGATGCCATGCAGAAGCGCAGCCTGTGGATCGGATTTTTGTTGGCGCTGGGGTTGGGCCTGAGCATCGCCCTCACCCAGCAGCAAGAGGTAGACCCCTACAAGGAAGCCGAGCGACAGCGGGAGCTGTTCCGCCAGACTGCCGGCATTTTGCCCGGCGAGCTCTATGCCGCCCAGGGCGAAGAGCTTTTTGTCCAGAAGCGCGGGCCGAAGAATGCAAGCCTCGAGGCCTGCGACTTTGGCTTAGGGCCGGGGAAGCTCGAGGGCGCCCTGACCCAGTTGCCGCGCTACTTTGCCGACACCAAGCGGGTGGAGGACCTCGAGACCCGCATCGTGAGCTGCATGGTGCGGCTGCAGGGCTTTAGACCCGAAGAAATCAAGCGCGACGATGTAAAGGCCCTGACTGCTTACGTGGCCTCCAAGTCCAGCGAGATGCCCATCAATGTAGTACCCAAAACCTCGCAAGAAATCGCCATGTACAACATCGGGCGTGAGCTATGGTACCACCGGGCAGGCGACCGCGACATGAACTGCGCCATCTGCCACGACAGTTACGCCGGGGGCAAGGTGCGGCTGTCGCCGGTACGCAGCCCCCGCCAGGGCCTGTCCAACGAGTGGCCGGCCTACCGCTTCGAGGCCGACAAGCTCTATACCCTGGAAGACCGCATCGCCTTCTGCTATGAGTCGGTGGGCATCGCCGCACCCGAGTTTTATTCCGAGCCCTACATCGCCCTTTCCATCTACATGCTAGCCGAGGCCACCAAGGGCAAGAACAAGTTCACCGAATTGCCGGGGTTCACCCGCTAGACCAGGCCAAGCCGGATTTGGCAAAAGGAGGTGCTTATGCGTAGAGGTTGGATCCTGCTGGTACTGCTGAGCAGCTTTGGGCTGGCTCAAGAAATGACCCCTGGAGCGCTGCTCCAGATGGGCAGTTTTCTCAAGAAAATCAACCCAGCCAGCTACCTGCTCTACGCAGCCGAGGCCAAGGATTTTGTGGAGGTCTTTGAGCCATTTATCCTGGACGTTCGCACCGCCGAGGAGCGCTCGAGGGGGTTCCTGCCCGACTCGGTGCATATCCACATCAGCCAGCTCCCCGATCGCTTGAGCGAACTGCCCAAAGAGAAGGATCGGCCCATCCTGGTGTACTGCGGCACCGGCCACGTCAGCGCGGTAGCGGCGGCGTATTTGCGGGCCCTGGGCTACCGCGAAGTCAAGAACCTGAACGGGGGTTTTCGGGCCTGGCTCGAGCTGGGCCTACCCGTACAGAAACCTTAGAGGAGGCGTATGAAGATCAAGTGGATGTTGTTGTTGGGTTTTATCCTCTCGCTGTCGGCCCTGGCCCAGTCGCTGGAAACCAGCCTGCGCGGTGTTAGTGTGACCGACGCCCAGGCCCGGGTCGAAGCGGCCGTCAGTGCCCAGGGCCTCAAGGTGGCCCGTACCTTGAACCTGGGCGGGCAGGTCAAAAACTTTAAGGCCGACTTCCCCGACTATCTGCTGATGGTGCTGGAGCCTGAAGCCGGGGTGCTGGCTGCGGTGCAGGAAAACGTGATGACCGCCATCATCCTGCCGCCCACCATCTACGTGCACGCCGCCCGGCCCGGGGTGGTCACGGTGGGCACCTTCGACCCCGACCTGATGTTTGCCATGCTGGGGGTCAAAAACAGCAAAAGCCGCTTGTTGGGGGCTAAGCTCAAAGCGGTTATTGCCAGCCTGGGACTGCCCCGCAAGGTGGCCCCGGCCATGATGCCCGACCCCAGCTCCGGCATGATGCCGGCGCTGATGTACTGGGTCGAGGGGGGTAATGTGGACGAACTGACCCTCCTGATCGAAAGCGAGCTGGGCAACAACGGCCTCAACGTGCTGCCCTCGGTCAAGATGGGCGAGGTGGTGGGCATCCAACCCTGCAAGAGCGAGTGGGCCTACGAGATGTTCATGGCCCAGCCTGCCGGTGGCTTTGCCGCCCCGTGCCGCTTCTTTGTGGCCCCCATGCCCGGTGGCGTGCTGGTAGGGGCCATCGAGCCCATGCTGATGGGCATCATGCCAGGGGTGGCGCAGAACCAGAAAACCATGGGCATGCTGCAAGAAGCCCGCCGGGTGATGAGCCAGATTCTGGAGGGGGTGGGCGGCCAGCCCTATCGCCCCCAGCAATAGGCGTTATAACTCAGCGTTATGGCTTTCGTAAGCTTGGATATAATCAGATAAACTTTCCGATAAGCCCAAGCCTACGAAAGCTGCCGGAGAGATAGCCTCCGGGGTGGCTCGGGTCACGGGAGGAAGCATGAGCAAGGTAACGCGTCGTAAGGTTCTCAAAGCAGGTGCGGTGGCGGGGGCCGCTGCAGCCAGCAGCGCCTTTGCCCAGGAGTTTTTTAGCAAGCCCAGCAGCGTGCTGGGGCCGGCCAGGGGCAACCGGGTGGTGATCATCGGTGGGGGCTGGGGGGGCGTGAGCACGGCCCGCCACCTGCGGCGCAAAAACCCCAACATCGAGGTGGTGCTGATCGAGAAAAACCCCGCCTTTATGTCCTGCCCCATGAGCAACCTGTACCTGGGCGGGGTAAAAGACCTCGACTTTATCGTCTTCGATTACGCCAACGTAGCCAAGGCTGGGGTCACTATCGTTAACGAGCGGGCCATTGAGGTCAACCGGGCCGGTCGCTACGTGCGCACCACCAGCGGCATCATCTTCTACAACTACCTGGTGGTCTCGCCCGGCATCGACTACATGTACGAAGCCATCCAGGGCTACAACGAGGTTAAGCAGTTTTTGCCGGTGGGCTTTAAGCCCTGGGAGCACATCGCCCTCAAGCGCCAGCTCGACAACTTCGAGGGCGGCGACCTGGTGCTGGCCATCCCCAAGCCCCCCTACCGCTGCCCGCCAGGCCCCTATGAGCGGGCGGCCATGCTGGCCTACTACCTCAAGACCAACCAGATCAAGGGCAAGGTGATTGTGCTGGACGCCAACCCCGGCCCCATCTCCAAGGGCCCCGGCTTCACCGCGGCCTACAACGACCTGTACAAGGACTACATCCAGTACATCCCCCAGGCCGAGGTTACGGCCATTGACTACGCCAAGAAGGAGGTCAAAACCCCGCTGGGCGAGTTCAAGTTCGATCTGGCCAACATCATCCCGCCCATGAAAGCCGGCGAAATTGTGCGCACCGCGGCGCTGGGCGACCGCTGGGCCAACGTGCGGCTGCCCACTTTCCTCTCCGAGCGGGACGACCGGGTCTATATCATCGGCGACGTGATCGGCAACGTGCCCTACCCCAAGAGCGGGCAGGTGGCCTACAACGACGGCAAAATCATCGCCGAGCACATCGCCCAGCGCATCGCTGGCAAGCGCCCGGACGAAATTGCCAACCCGCTCCCCGACAACATCTGCTACAGCTTTGTGAGCAGCGAGGAGTCTATTTGGGTATCACATAAGCACAACTGGGACGAGGCCGCCCGCCAGATTCGGCAGCAATCTACCGTAGACAACAACCGCTCCAAGCCCAACGGGGCACTGGCCTTGGAATGGGCCCGGGGCCTGTGGGGCGACATGTTTGGCCCAGGGGCCTGAGCCTGGGCACCGGGGTGGGGCGAGCCCCGTCCCACCCCACCATAGGAGAACACACCGGATGAACCGTCGTAAACTGTTGCAACTCTTGAGCAAAGGGGCGGCTGCCGGGGCTTTCGTCAAGCTCTCCGGGGGTCTGGCCCAGAGCAAAATTCCCCAGGGGGCGACCGACACCATGAAGGTGCTGGGAGCCACCCTGCGCGAGTACGGCGAGCGCAGCGAGTTCGAAAAAGACGTGATTCGCTACATCTCGCCCAACCTGCGTAGCCGGCATACCGGCGCCGACTTTTCCCCCTTGGAAAAGCTCGAGGGCATCATTACCCCCAGCTCGCTGCATTTCGAGCGGCACCACGGGGGCGTGCCCAACGTGAACCCCGCCGACTACCGGCTGGTGATTCACGGGATGGTCGAGCGGCCCTTGATGTTCAGCCTGCAAGACCTCAAGCGCCTGCCTTCGGTCACCCGCACCTACTTCATTGAGTGCGCGGGCAACGGGCAAAACGGCTACCGCAACCCCCCCGACATGACCCTGACCGCCACCCGCAGCCGGGGCCTGGTCTCGAACTCTTCCTGGACGGGGGTGCCCCTCTCGATCCTGCTGAAGGAGGCCGGCCTCAAGGAAGGCGCCCGCTGGCTGATCCCGGAGGGGCAGGATGCCGCTGCCTATACCCGCAGCCTGCCACTGGAGAAAGCCCTCGAGGACGTGCTGGTGGCCTACGCCCAGAACGGCGAGGCCATCCGGCCCGAGCAGGGCTACCCGGTGCGCCTGGTGGTGCCGGGCTGGGAGGGGAGCATCCAGGTCAAGTGGCTGCGCCGCATCCAGGTCACCGACACCCCGGTCATGAGCAAAGACGAGACCTCGGAATACACCGACGTGATGGCCGACGGCAAGATCTACGCCTTTACCTGGGTAATGGATCCAGAGTCCATCATCACCTATCCTTCGGGGTTGCAACAGATTCAGCGGGGCTTCCACGAGATCCGCGGCCTGGCCTGGAGTGGCCACGGGCGCATCCGCCGGGTGGAAATTTCGCTGGACGGGGGCAAAACCTGGAAGCAAGCCAACCTCGAGCCCGCCCCCGATGCGCTCTCGGTGGTGCGCTTCAAGTACAACTGGGTCTGGGATGGCCGCGAGACGGTCATCATGAGCCGGGCCTGGGACGAAAAAGGCAACACCCAGCCCACCCAGGAGGAGTTTTTCGCCAAGTGGGCCCGCAACAACCGCTATCACTACAACGCTATCCAGGCCTGGCGGATTGGGGCCGACGGCAAGGTGGTCAACGGCGACAAGACCCTGGCCGGAGCCCCCGCCCGGCTCGGCGCTGTGGGCCGGGGCGGCTGTGGAGGTGAGTCGTGATGCGGCGCAAGTGGTTCTATGTGGCTCTTTCGGCCCTGGCTCTTTCGGCCCTGGTGCTGGCCCAGGGGCGTTATCAGATCGGTACCCCGCTGAGCGAGCAGGAGGTGCAAGAGTGGAACATCCGCCCCTCCATTCTGGCCAACGGGGTCGGGCTGCCCCCCGGCGAGGGCACGGTGGACGAAGGGGCCAAGGTCTACGCCGTTCACTGCGCTGGCTGCCACGGCGCTACGGGCGAGGGTGGGGCCTTCACTCGGCTGGTCTCCGAGCCATTCCCCATCACCAAAGAGATAGACTCGGTGGACTTTGCCATCGGGAACTATTGGCAGTACGCCACCACCCTTTTCGACTACACCCGCCGGGCCATGCCCTTTGCCACCCCCGGCATCCTGAGCGACAGCGAAGTATATGCGGTGGTGGCCTACATCCTCTATCAGAACGGGGTTATTGACGGAAGCGAGCCCATGAACGCCCAGACCTTGCCCAAGGTGCAGATGCCGGCTCGAGCCCTGCTGGAGCTTGACCCCGCCACGCAAAAGCGCTTCCCCTGGATCAAGCTCCCTTGAGGTTAGCAAATGGATCGTCGCAACTTTCTAGATTTGTTGGCTAAGGGCGCTTCACTGGGCCTGCTGCTCAAGCTATCGCCATTGGGGATGCTCGAGTTCGTGCGGGCCCAGTCCAGCGCTACCAGCTTCCCCAAAGCCCTGCTGGTGGACAAGGCCGGCAACCCCTTCAAGCTCAGCTCCCTCAAGCCCCACGAGCCCTTTGTCTTCGCCTATCCCTTTGCGGCCACGCCCAACATCCTGGTCAACGTGGACGCCGAGCTCGCCCCGGTAGACGTGAAGATGCCCGGCGGCAAAAACTACCGCTGGCCCGGCGGGGTGGGCCCCCGCAAAAGCGTGGTGGCCTACACCAGCATCTGCCCCCACGCCTACAGCTACGCCGCGCCCAACCTGGGGGCCATGGGCTACTACAAGCCCGAGGGGAACCGGGGGCCCCGCATGGTCTGCTGCTCGCACCTATCGGCTTTCGATGTGGCCCGTGGCGGCGAGGTCAAAGGGGGACCGGCCCCCCACGCCCTGGCCGCAGTGGCCCTCGAGTACGATGCCGCCAAGGACGAAGCCTATGCGGTGGGTTTTCTGGGCAACCCCCAGTTCGACGAGTTCTTCCGGGCACAAAACCAGGCCCTGCGCGACCTCTTCCGCACCACCGCCCGGGCCCGCGAAGAGGTGGCCAAGGCCACCGTAATCCCCTACGCCGAGCACACCAAGGTGCCCACCACCTGCCCGGTGTTGGGGTAGCCCTCGAGTCCCTCCCATGACCCTGAGCCTTCCCATCGCCTTTCTGGCAGGAATCCTCTCCTTCCTGTCGCCCTGTGTGCTCCCCCTGGTGCCCACCTACCTGCTGTATCTGGGGGGGCAGCAGGGCCGCCCGGTACGCAACGCGGTCTTTTTTGTGCTGGGCTTTTCGGCCATCTTCTTGCTGCTGGGCCTGCCCTTCACCCTGCTGGGGGGCTGGCTCTTCGAGTACCGCGACCTGCTGGGGCGCATTGGGGGTGGGGTGCTCATCTTGCTGGGGCTTTACATGCTGGGCCTCAAACCCAAGTGGGGCGTGAACCTGCGCTACCAGGGCCCCACCGACCGCCCCTGGGGGGCTTTTGTACTGGGCATCGTGCTGGGACTCGGCTGGACGCCCTGCATCGGCCCCATCCTGGGGGGCATCCTGACCCTTACCGCCACCGGTGGGGGTATCCATCTGCTGGTGGCCTACATCCTGGGGCTGGCGGTACCGTTTTTGCTCGTGGCCCTCTTCGCCGAGCGGGCCAGGGGCTTCCTAAGACGCGCCGCACGGCTCTCTCACGCAGTGGAGATTACGGCGGGAGTGGTGCTGATTGCGGTGGGGATTCTCTTGCTCACCGGCACCTACACCCAGCTCAACAGCTTCTTCCTGAAAATCACCCCTGAGTGGCTACAAGAACTGCTGTGAGCGGAGGGGCCCATGAACCCTGGCAAATCCACCTTCTCCGATCCCGAGACCTTAGAGGGCATCCTCCGGCGTCTCAAGCGCATCGAGGGGCAGGTGCGGGGCCTGCAACGCATGGCCGAGGAAGGGCGACCCTTTAGCGAGTTACTCGATCAGATCAACGCAACCCGCAAAGCCATGGACTCGGTAGCCAGCGTGGTGCTGGAAGAGTACCTGAATGCCTGGGAAGCCCAGGCCGCCGCAGGCGATGCGGAAATTAGCAAGGGCCAGATCGCCACCATTCTGCGCAAAATCATTTGAGCCGACTGGTGTGAAACCCCACCTGAAGCTTTCTGTTTAGGGCAGGTCAAAACCAACCAGATGCAAGGTCAGCTCTTAGCATAGCTTCAGGTGCGGGCCCCAGCAAAAAGAACAAGCCAAAGACATTTCTCACTGGCACCAGGCGAGGGTTCCAGTTGCGCCAGGGCAGATTGGCAAAACCCGCGGAACGAGTCTATGCGTTCCTGGCGCAATTCCTAAAGCGATCTTTCGGAACAGCATCCTGCATTTCAACTATGAAGACACTCTATAAGGCAAAAGAATTTACGATGCCCCTGCCGCAGCCACAGCACGCGACAAGGCTTTGCTGTTGACGAGGAAAGCACCCAGACCCATAAGGCCTGGGTGCCCCGTTTATCGGCTTACTTGAGGCCCAGTTTGTTGCGGGCTTCGAGCACCTGGGCCGCCGTCATGGTTTTGGCGCGCTGGGCCTTAACCTCATCGGCAGTGAAGGCTTTCTGCCCAGCGGGAAGCTTGTTGCCCCACTGGGTGGAAATGTGGTTGAGCAGGGCTGCAATCTCTTCGTCCTTGAGCTGGGCGTAGGCGGGCATTACACCCTGATACTTGGCGCCCTTTATGGTGATCTGGCCCTGCAGGCCATAAAGCATTACCTGAATCAAGTACTCGCGACCACCTTTAACCGCCAGAACTTCGGGTATGTGGCCTGCCAGCGGGGGGAAGACACCGGGAATTCCGGCGCCGGTGGGCTGGTGGCAGCCCTGGCACTGGGCGTAGAGAGGACTGGTTTGGGCTGCTGCTGTCTGAGAAGCAAACACCCCCAGGCCCAGTAGCAGCACAGTCGAGGAAACAAGTAGGGAAATATTGCGCTTGATCAAGCTGTATCACCTCCAACCTATAGTATGAACCCAAAGAACTGGTTTGCAAGCCCGTTTTTGTTATCTGAAGGATAACTAAAGGTTATTTGCCCGTCTTTTCGGCCTGTACCAACCATAAGGCTGCCCCCAGCAGGGCCACTGCCCCGGCATAGAAAAGGAAGTCGAGGGCCGCTTTGGGCGAAAAGGCCTGGGCCTTCTCGAAAAACTTTACGATCAGAATCATCAGGATGACCTGTCCCAGCTTGGTCTTGAGGTCGCTAAGGCTTTTGACCACAAGCACGTTTTCGAAGCCGCCCTCGGTTCGCTTAAACCTAACCTCGGCAATAAATAGCTCGTATAGCCCTAAAGCAAAGATGATAAGTACCGAGGCCAGCAAAGCCAGATCCACTGCACCCACCATCAGGGGAAGGGCTTTTTCCAGGCTGCCCGAGCCCAGCGCCCGCCAGACCTCGAGCCCCGTCTGCACTGCAAAATAGACGGCTCCAGCCAGAAGCCCCACCACCGGTAAAAGCATCACCCAGCGGGCGTTCCAGAGCACCGTCTGAACCAGTTGTTCGAACCTATTCAAGCCCGCCCCACCGTGCCCATCAGCTCGAATTTTTCTTTGATGACCTGCTTGAGGTAGTCCCGCCCCTTGCCCAGGATTTTGCGGGGGTCGAACTCCTTGGGGTTGCCCACCACCACCTCGCGGATGCCGGCGGTGAGGGCCAGGCGCAGGTCGGTGTCGATGTTGATTTTGGCGATACCGTTGGGAATGGCTTTCCTTACGTCTTCGTCGTGGATGCCGGTGGGATCGCCCAGGTCGGCCCCGGTGGCGGCCATTTTGTCTTTGAGCCACTGCGGCACGCCAGAGGAACCATGCAGCACCAGCGGCAGGGAAACTTTGGCCGCGATCTGCTCGAGGCGAGCGTGGTCAATGTAAGGCCGTCCCTTGCCCTTGTAGGCCCCGTGAGAGGTGCCGATGGCAATGGCCAGGTAGTCGATCCCGGTGGCCTCGACAAAGCGCGCGGCTTCGTCGGGGTCGGTGAGGAAAGCGTCCTTGGCGTCAACCACGATGTTGTCCTCGATGCCCTGCAAACGCCCCAGCTCGGCCTCCACGCTGACCCCCACCGCGTGGGCTGCCTCCACACACTTTTTGGTCTCGTGTACGTTTTCTTCGAAGGGGTGGTGCGAGGCGTCAATCATCACGCTGGTAAACCCAGCCCTGAGGGCCTGCAAGACCATCTTGTAGTCGGCCCCGTGGTCGAGGTGCAGCACCACCGGAACACGCACCCGGCTAGCCATATCGCGCACCAGGTTGGAAAGATTCTCCAGCCCGGCGTATTTGCGGGCCCCATCCGAGACCTGGATGAAGACCGGGGCCTTGAGGGCCTCGGCGGTCTCGAGGATGGCCTGGGTAATCTCGAGGTTGTTAGTGTTGAAGCTGGGTACGGCGTAACCTTCGCGCCGTGCTTTGTCGAGAACGTCTTTACCTAGAGCCAGCGGCATATACTTCTCCCATCAGTTTGTCCATATTTTCGGCCACAGGCCGGTTATTAAACAAGGCGCTGCCCACCACCACCACGTCGGCTCCGGCCCGAAAAACCTCGGCCACATTCTCGGGCTTGACACCCCCATCCACCTGAATCAGACAAGTCGGGTTCAGGTGCTGGCGCAGGCCGCTAAGCCTGCGGATGCGCTCGGTGCTGGCGGCGATGTACTTCTGCCCACCAAAGCCAGGGTTCACGCTCATTAGCAGGGCCAGGTCGAGCTCGGGCAGCAGGGGCAGCAGGGCTTCTAAGGGCGTGCCGGGGTTGATGGCCAGACCGGCCTTCTTGCCCAGCTCCCTGACCTGCTGCACCGCCCGGTGAACGTGGGGGGTAGCCTCAAAGTGCACTGTAATCCAGTCGGCCCCGGCCCGGGCAAAATCGGCCAGGTAGCGCTCCGGCTCCACAATCATCAGGTGTGCATCTAAGGGCAGCTTGGTGACCTTGCGGATGGCCTCCACCACCAGCGGGCCAAAGGTCAGGTTGGGCACAAAACGCCCGTCCATCACGTCCAGGTGAATCCAGTCCACCCCCGCGGCCTCGGCCTCCCGGATTTGCTCGCCCAGGCGGGCAAAGTCGGCGGTCAGGATGGACGGGGCCACCAAGAGTTTAGGCATAGGCCAGGGCTCCTTTCTGGATGGCTTGCTCGCGCATATGTACCAGATAATACGCGATAACCAACTGGGTGAGGGCCAGCGGGTAGCTCTGCCCCCCTTTGTCCCAGAAAGTGCCGATGAGTTCTGGGTTGAAGTGTTCGGCGTGCTGGCCGAGCTGCTCCCAGATAAGCCGCTCAAATACTGCCGCGCGCTCTGGCTCCATACCCCCCGAGATATCCAGGATGTCGGCCTCTTTGCGGGCCTCGAGCCGTATGACCGAGGGCTCGTCCTCGTAGGCCGAGTGCAGCACCTCGGTCAGGTCGAGCTTGGGCAGGCTGCGCTTGAGGGTGACGCGCACCGAGAGGGTGCTGGGCTTCTCGGGGTCGTAGCCGGGGGGTCGGTAGAAGCGCACCACGATGTCGGCATACTCCTTCTGCGGCCAGATGAAACTCCGCGAGTCGGGCATCCGCCGCTCGATATCGGCCACCACCTGCTCGGGGGTGTAGCCGCGTTTGGCCACGTCGCGCTTGACCTTCCACTCCCGGCGCAGGTCTTCCTCGGGGTCGAGGTACACCTTCAGGTGGTAGCGCTCGCGCATGGGCTGAGAGAACAGGGTGAGCAGGCCCTCGAGTACCACGGCCCGGGGAATATGCCGGTTGCCCTCGGCGATGGGCCGGGGGGCCGGAATGTACAGCGGTGGGTCGAAGGTGCCGGTGGCGTGGTTGTACACCGGCTTCAAGATGGGCTCGCCCAGCGACAGCAGCCGCACGTGCTGTTCCATGATGTCCATGTAGTTGCACTCGGGGTTGAGCGGGGTGATTTTGAGCTCCGCCCGTTGCTTGCGGTCGTACTTGTGGTAGTCGTCTACGCAGATGTTAGTGGTGCGCTCCTGCCCCAGCAAGCGGGCAATACCGCTGCTGATTGTGGTCTTGCCCACCCCTGAGTCGCCTGCGATGCCCAGCATAAAGGGTCTATGGGGCATGTTCCCCTCCTTTCTCTAACTCCTGACACTCCTGGAATACCCGGCTGGCCCGGATGTCGCTCTCTTCGATGCGGCGCAGGTCATCGGTAGAAACCTGCCCTCCCCGTTCGAACAGGCGACGGGCCTGGCGCAGTTTGAAGCGGTCGATGGCGTTGCGGATGCTACGGGCATTGGCGAAGTTGGGCAGCCGCATCCGGCAGGTCACGTACTCGGAGAAAGCCTGCGTTGCAGCTTCATCCAGGTAATAGTTCTGCTCGGCAAGCATGAGTTGTCCGATGGCCACGAGTTCGTCGTGGGAATAGTCGGGAAACTGGATGTGGTGGGCAATGCGCGAACGCATGCCGGGGTTCAAACTGAAGAACTGCTCCATCTTGTCGGCGTAGCCTGCCAGCACCACCACCAGGTCTTCGCGCTGGTTTTCCATCACCTGCAGCAGGATTTCGATGGTTTCCTGGCCGTAGTCACGTTCGTTCTCCGAACGGTACAGGCTATAGGCCTCGTCAATGAACAGCACCCCACCCATGGCCCGCTTTAGCACTTCCTTGGTTTTGGGTGCGGTATGGCCGATGTACTGGCCCACCAGGTCGTCGCGGCTGGCCACCACCAGGTGGTCGCGCCGGATGTAGCCCAGGCGGTTCAGGATGGTGGCCATGCGCATGGCGACGGTGGTCTTGCCGGTACCGGGGTTGCCGGTAAAGGCCATGTGCAGCACCGGGCGCGAACCCCCCAGGCCCAGCTCGCGCCGCAGCTTGTCCACCACCAGGTAGGCTGCAATCTCACGGATGCGCCCTTTGACCGGCGCCAGGCCAATCAGTTCCCGGTCGAGCCGCTCCAACACCTCGGGCACCCCGGTTTCCTGGAGCAGGGTCTTAAGGTCGGCGCCGCGCTGGGTCTCGGTCATGGTAGGCCTCGCTAGTAGCGTTCGCCGGCAGGTTTATCGGTGGCGTAGGGCTCGAGGCCGTACTTCTGCACCCGCCCGTCCGACCACAGGGTGCGCTTCAGGCGGAAGCCGGGGTCGTCCTGGGTGGGCCGGTGGGCGATAAAGCTCACCCGCTGGGCCTGCCACATGGGGCTGGGGTCAAAGCCGTTGATCTTGATGTAGTGATTGGGAAAGGCCTCGCGGCACTTCCTGAACTCGAGCATGGCCCCAGCCGCATCCTTGAGGTCGAACATGGGCAGGCCCCACATCAGCCAGTAGGTGTTGTAGGGATGGGGGTCGTCGGTGTACTCGATGGAGACCGACCAGCCGTTGCGCAGGATGTAATCAATTTGCCGTTCGATCTGCTCGTCGGTCAGGTCGGGCAGGAAGGAAAAAGTTCCCTGGTGGATACGCATAAAGCCTCCTTATCTGGTGTTAGATAGATGGGGTGGGCAGTACATCGGCGGTGTCGGTGGAGGTGTAGTCGAAGGTAACGTCCTTCCACAGCTCGAGGGCCGCCGCCAGGGCCGGGGAATTCTTGGCGGCCTCGCGCAAAATCTGCGGGCCTTCGCGCAGGTAGTCGCGGCCCTCGTTGCGGGCCATCACCATGGCTTCCAAAGCCACCCGGTTGGCCGTGGCCCCGGCTGCAATGCCCATGGGGTGGCCGATGGTGCCCCCACCAAACTGCAAGACCACATCGTCGCCAAACAGATCCAAAAGCTGGTGCATCTGGCCGGCGTGAATACCTCCGGAGGCCACCGGCATCACCGCCGGCAGGTAGCCCCAGTCCTGCTCGAAGAAAATGCCTTTGACCGGGTCGGGCTTGACGTGCTGCAGCCGCAGGACGTCGTAGTAGCCGCGGGTCAGGTTGGGGTCGCCCTCGAGCTTCCCCACCGCCGTGCCGGCGTGGATGTGATCCACCCCCAGCATCCGCATCCACTTGGCTAGCACCCTGAAGTTGATACCGTGCGACTTCTGGCGGGTGAAGGTGGCGTGCGATGCCCGGTGCAGGTGCAGAATCATGCCGTTCTTATGGCACCACTTGGAAACCGACTGAAGCGCGGTGTAGCCCATGGTCAGGTCTACCATCACAATGACCGAGCCGATCTCTTTGGCGTACTCGAGGCGCTCGTAGACCTGCTCCATGTCGGCCGCGGTCACGTTCATGTAGTGGCCCTTGCGCTCACCGCTCATCTGCTCGGCCCGCATCACCGCTTCCTGGGCGTAGTTGAAGCGGTCGCGCCAGCGCATGAAGGGCTGGGAGTTGATGTTCTCGTCGTCCTTGGTGAAGTCGAGCCCGCCCACCAGGGCCTCGTAGACCACCCGGCCGTAGTTGCGGCCCGACAGGCCCAGCTTGGGCTTGACGGTAGCCCCCAGGATAGGGCGGCCATACTTGTTCAGGAGGTCGCGCTCCACCGGGATGCCATGGGGGGCGCCCAGGAAGGTCTTGAGGTAGGCCACCGGCACCCGCAGGTCTTCCAAGCGCAGGGCCTTGAGGGCCTTGAAGCCGAACACGTTGCCGATGATGGAGGAGGTCATGTTGGCGATGGAACCTTCCTCGAACAGGGCCAGGTCGTAGGCAATCCAGGCAAAGTACTGCTCGGGGTTGCCCGGTACCGGCTCCACCCGGTAGGCCTTGGCCTGGTAGCGCTCGAGGGTGGTCAGCCGGTCGGTCCAGACCACCGTCCAGGTCGCCGTGCTCGACTCCCCGGCCACCGCTGCTGCCGCCTCTTCGGGCTCCACGCCGGGCTGGGGGGTGATGCGGAAAAGAGCCAGGGTATCGGTCTCCTTGGGCTCGTAATCGGGTTGCCAGTAGCCCATCTCGCGGTACTCCACCACCCCGCCTTTTTTGTACTTGGCTTCTTTGTCTTTAATCACCCTAAACCTCCTTTAGTACAGCTCTCCACTAATCGCCCGTAGTTTTTCCAGGCGGTGGTACGACTCGATGTAGCGCAAGGTGCCGGTGTGGCCGCGGATCACCAGGCTGTGGGTGATGGCGTGTTGGTCGCGGTAGCGCACCCCACGCAAAAACTGCCCATCGGTGATGCCGGTGGCCGCAAAGTGGGTGTCCTCGGCCGGGCAGAGCTCCTCGAGGGTGTAAACCCGCTGGGAGCTGTATTCACTGTTGACCAGGGCCCAGCGCTCCTCTTCGCTCTGGGGGTCGAGCCGCATCTGCATGCCCCCACCCAGGGCCTTTACCGCCACCGCTGCTATGACTCCTTCTGGCGTGCCGCCGGTGCCCATCAACACATCTACTCCGGTATCGGGCAACACCGCCGCCAAGGCCCCGGCCACGTCGCCATCGGTGTGCAGGCTGACCCTTGCCCCGGCGTAGCGAATCTGGTCAATAAGCCGGGCATGGCGGGGTTTGTCCAGCACAAACACCGTGAGTTCGCGCACCCGCTTGCCCAGGGCTTTGGCTATTGAGCGCAGGTTCTCTTCCGGGCTAGACGCCAGGTTGATCGCCTCGCGGGCCTCTGGCCCCACCACCAGCTTGGCTGCGTAAAAACCAGGGCCGGGATTGAACAGCCCGCCCTTTTCAGCGGCTGCAATCACACTTATAGCCCCAGACCGCCCGTGGGCTACCAACCGGGTGCCTTCGATGGGATCCACAGCCAGCTCGGTATCGGGGCCTTCGCCGGTGCCCAGCTCTTCCCCGTTGTAGAGCATGGGGGCCTTGTCCTTTTCGCCCTCACCGATGACCACCTTTGCCCGCATGGGAATCGTGCCCAGCAACAGGCGCATGGCATCTACTGCGGCCTGATCGCCATCGTTCTTGTTGCCCAGCCCTACCCAGCGGGCCGCAGCCAGGGCGGCGGCCTCGGTGCTGCGCAACAGATCAAGGGAGAGGTTGCGCGTAGGGCGTTCTATGGAAATCACGTTGCACCTCCTTTGGTAGACCCCAGGGTAGGCATTTGTGACAAATAGTGCAAGTTTGCATTTTGATTATTTGATAATATCTACTTATGATTGAACGACGCCCCTTCCCCAACCCCCAGGCCTTGCGGGTGTTTTTGTGTGTGGTGCAGGAGGGCAGCGTGGGCCGCGCCGCCCTGAGCCTGGGCATGACCCAGCCGGGGGTGAGCCAGCACCTGCGGGCCTTAGAGCAGCAGGTGGGCCGTCCGCTGTTTCATCGGCAGGGCCGTCGGCTGGTGCTCAGTAAGACCGGGCAGGACTTGCTGCCCGAGGCCCGGCGGGCCGTTCAGGCCCTGGAGGAGTTTGTGCAGGCCGCCCAGGCCCTGCATCGCCTCGAGCGCGGTCGGGTAGAGTTGGGGGCCTCGACCACCATGGCGGTGTATGTACTGCCTCGCTACCTGACCGAGTTCAAGCGGCTCTACCCCGATATCCGCATCAAGTTGGAGAGCGGCAGCTCGGAGCGGCTGACCCAGCGGCTTTTACAAGGGGAGATCGAGCTGGCGGTGGTGGAGGCAGTGGAGCACCTCGAGGGCTTCGAGCGGCAGCTTTTCTACGAGGACGAGCTGGTGGTCATCGTACCCCCCGAGCACCCCTGGGCCAAAAAGGAAGAGGTGGCCCCCGAGCTTTTGGCCGAAGTGCCCCTCATTGTGCGGGAACCGGGGGCCATGACCTTCCGGGTGTTGGGGTCGGCTTTGGAGCAGGCCGGCCTCGAGGTCAACCCGGTCTTTTACACCGACAACCACGAGGTCACCAAGCGGCTGGTGCTCGAGGGGGCCGGGGTGGGCATCGTCTCGAACGTGGTGGTGCGGCCCAACGTCAAGGTGGGCAACCTGCGGGCCTTGCGCATCAAGGGCATGGAGCTACGGCGGCTTTTCTGGCTGTTTTATCCCCGCGAGGCAGGCAACCCCGCCGCCGAGGCGCTAAGAAACATGCTGGTTTCCTGAGGACTGGCGCTAGCGGCTTTTTTCCGGGCAGGCCTCGAGCCGGCCCTCAAAAGGCACGGGCGGGGGCAAGGGCTGCCAGACCGAGCGCACCTGCTCCATTCGCCAATTTAGGGGCATGGGCCTCAGAACAAGGGGCTCCTTGCGGTACTGTAGCCGCAGGCCCGGTGCGCTGCCGCGGGTAATCCAGCCCTGGCCCTCGGGGCTGTAGCCGTAGCTGAAGCCCACCGCACGGGGCCCCTGGGGCTCCAAAAAACGTAGCGAACCCAGCCCCGGCCCCAAGGCCAACGCCCGCCCAGGCTCCATCCACAAACCGCGCCGCTCACCCTCTACCTCGGCCTCGCCCACTAGCACCCGACCCCTGGGATAGTCGCGCCACATGCGAAAATAGTCGAACCCCGGCCTGCGCCATAGCTCGGCTAAAGCAGTATCCGGCCAGAGCAAAAACCCCTCCGAATCGCCCGCTTGTTCGGCCCGTCCCACCGCCAGCCCAGCCCCCACATAGCGCAGATAGTCGTTGCCCGGAAGGTTGCTGCGCCAGGCCTGCTTTGGCCTTCCCTCTAGGTCGAGCTGCATCCAAAAAGCATCGAACCCACCCGGCCCCGTCGTTCGCCCCACCACCCATAGACCCTTTGCGCTGCGAAAACTGCTGTAAGCGTAAGCATCGCCCGCTGCGGGATATACCCAGCTTCTTTGGTCTGCTAACCGCAGCACCCAGACATCCCAGTCGGGCCTGCGCAACCCGCCCACGGCGTATACCCCATCGGTAGACCAGAGCAAGCCCTTACCCATGCGGTAGGCGGCCCTGGGCTGCCCCTGCCCATCCAGCCCCACCACCAGGCCCGCCTCACCGCTAAAACCCACCGCCACCCAGCCGTCGGGGCTTTTGGCCAGGCCGTACAACCCTTCGTCGCTATCGGCCAAGCCCAGGGTGTAGGCACCCTTCGGTGTCACGACCAGGGCCTCCAGCCGACGCCCCTCCACCCAGGCCCGCCCCACCCATAGGCCATCCACCCCCGCAAACAACGCGCTGTTGTACAGCGTGGCCAGCACCAGACAGGCCGCCAGCATAACCCGTGGCTACTCCGGCCGCTGGGGCGGGCGGGGCTGAGACTCATGCTGCGAAGCCAGAAGCCGGCGGTGAATCTGACGGGTGAGCCACCAGACCCCGAGCATCACCGGCGGAATGGCCAGCCCCACCGCCAACTCGGGCGAGATGGGCAGGCCGGCTTCTTTGCCCGCTTTGAAGAGGTAGTACAGAAGGCCCACCACATAGTAGGAGATGGCCGCAATGGAGAGGCCCTCCACGGTGCGCTGGAGCTGGTACTGCATTTCCTGGCCGCGCTTGAGCTTGTGCAGTAGCTCCTGGTTCTGGGTCTCGAGGGCAATGTCTACGCGGGTACGCAACAGGGCCCCGGCCCGCTCGATGCGCTGGGAGAGGGCGGCCAGGCGCTGGGCGGTAGATTCCACCGTGGCCATGGCCGGGCTGAAGCGGCGCTGCAAAAACTCGCCGATGGTCTGGGTGCCAGGGATGGGGGCCTCGCGCAGCTCGGCCAGGCGGGCCTTAACCAGGGCGTGGTAGGCCGCGGTGGCGCTGAAGCGGTAGCCGTGCTCGGCCATGGCGTGCTCCACCCGGGCGGCCAGGGCCTCGAGCTCGTCCAGCAGCCGGGCATCGGCCTGGTTGGTATCGCGGATGCGGGCGGTAATCTGGGCCAGGGCTTGCTCCGACTCCAGCAGCATGGGCCGTAAACTTCGGGCCACCGGAAACCCCAACAGGGCCATCATGCGGTAGGCCTCCATCTCCAAAAGCCGGGCGGCAATGCGGCCCGCCCGGGTCTCGCTGGTTCCGGGAGGCGCCACCACCACCATGCGCTCAAAGCCGCTTTGCCGCAGGCGAAAATCGGTCACAGCGCAGCTATGCCCATTCCGGCCCATCACCGAGGCCACCACGCTATGGGCCCCCAGCCAGGGGCGGGCGATGTTCAGGGCCTCCTCTACCGGCCCGTGCAGCAGAATGAGCTTGACCGCCGAAAGGGTGCGGCCGGGGATACTGCGCAGCCAGCTCACGTCCACGGCCAGGTGGCCCAGGAGGTCGGCCTCGGGGCTGGCCTCGAGCGCCGGCAGAGCCTGCACCAGGGTATAGGTGCTGAACTCGGTGTGCCGCTCCCAGCGCAGCGAACCCTCTGGCAGCCGCAGCCGCAGGTAGGTACCTGCAAGCTGGTCGAGCTCGAGCTCCCCCAGGCCCGAGAGCCGTCGCAGGTGCTCGAGCTCGGCCTCGCGGGAAACCCCCTCGTGCCGCACCGCCACCTGCACCACCAGGGCCGGCAGACGGATGCGCGGGGTGGGCCGGGCATGCAGCTCGTTGTGAAGCTGAAGGCGCAGGGGGTCATCGGGCGGTAGCACGCCCGCTTCACGGTAAGATTCAACGCTCGAGTGCACCATGCCTGCTCCCATTATGGCTCAACATCGGCCTCACCTAGCCCATGTTCCCCTGACCGCCGCCTTTCGTTCTCTTGTTCGGATGAGACGCCAAGGGCCACGGCTATACAAAGCCGCGCTAGTCCAGGTCGTTTTGGTAGCTTTCGTAGCCGTTTTCCTCGAGCCAGCGCTTGGCCTCGTAGGGAGGGCGGAAGGCGCCGGAGTCTTGCGTTGGGCCTTCCAGCCAGTGGGGCCTGGCCCCAGATGGGGGTTCTTGGTTCCAGTAGAAGAAATAAAGCCCCCAGTAGCCATGCTCGTCTTTGAGCACCAGAAGCTCGCCAAAGCCATCCATCCTCTGCCCGATGGCCTGGCTGCGGGCTGCCTGGTAGGACAACTCATCGTACTCGCGGGCGGTTGACGACATCCCAAACCTCCTACTTGCTCTCGTTGATGAAAAGGTTATAGCCGTTTTGCTCGAGCCAGTGGGCCATCTGGTAGGGAGGCAAAAAGCCTTTGGGGTCGGCCTGGGGACCTTCCACCCAGTCCGGGGGGTACGAGGGCTGGGGCGCGCACAGACCCAGCACCCCGAACAGGTAGTAAAGCCCGTAGTAACCACCAGTGCCCTCCAGCACCAGCCCCTCACCATAGCCATCTACCAGCACCTGAAGGGCTTTGGGCTCGGCCTCGGCATAGGGTAGGCGACGGAAGACCTCAGACGTCATAAAGCCCCCACATACCGTCAGTAGGCCCTCAAGGTCATTTGATGCCAGGCACGCAGCACCTCCAGCGTGACCACCCCCAGGCAGCTTCGCGGCCCCTCGCGCACCTGGGCCGGCAGTTCCGGCTCGCCCAGATGATCCAGCACCGCCAAGGCCCCCTCAAAGCGCTGGGTGCGGGTGTAGTGGCTGTAGGTGATCAGCACCGGCAGGCCCGCTTGCTGGGCCGCGATCAGGCCGTTGTGGGAGTCCTCGATGGCTAAGGCTTCCTGGGGCTTCAGTTTCATCTGCCGCAGCGCCTCTATGTACACATCGGGGGCGGGTTTTTTCCTCTCAACCATGTCGCCCGCTACGATGCACTCAAACCAGCCCGGTACCTCTGGCCCGGCTTGCTCGAGCAGCACCTGCACATTCTCCAGCGAGGTGGTGGTGGCAATCCCCAGCCGCACCCCCTGTTCGCGGGCCTCGCGCCACAGGCGCAGCACCCCCGGACGAAAGGGCACCTCGCCCGCCTGCACGATCTGGTTGTATAGCTCGGTTTTGCGGCGGTGCAGCCGGGCGATGTCGGCCTCCAGCAGCTTGGGGCACTCGAGGCAGTGGTAGAGGTAGTAGGCGATGCGCTCCTTGCCGCCGGCGACCCACAGCAGCCGCTCGTACAGCTCCCGATCCCACTCGATCTCGAGGCCAGCCTCGGCAAAGGCCCGGTTGAAGGCCAGCCGGTGGCCCTCCTCGGTCTCGGCAATCACCCCGTCTACATCGAAAATCAGTGCTTGCATGCTTCACCCATACGTATTGCTGAACCAAGCCCCCTAGCCAAAAATCAAGGCCTCCCCACGCCTTTGCAGCAGGCGGGGCACCCGTTCGGAAAGACCCAATTGGGCGCAAAAGGCCACGTCCTCGCCCAGCCCTTCGCGCGCTAGAGCCAGGGCTGCCTCGGAGGCCTCGAGCAGGGGCCGGGCCGGTTTTTGCGCCAGGTGCAGGGCCACCTGTGTACCATCCCCCACCGGCTCAAAGCCCTCGGCAAGGAGCATCTGGGCCAGCACCCCGGCTGTGTAGAGGTCGTCCATACCCATCTGGCCCTCCTTGCCCGCGCACAGGATGGCCACCTGGGAACCCAGCCGGGCCGCCTGTTGCGCGGCAGCAGGGGCGTTCAAGAGCGAGGCCAGAAGCACCTCGCGGGCTACCTGGGCGGCTTTATGGGCGGCCTTGGTGCCGTTGGTGGTGGCGTGGATGACCGTGCGATCCCAGAGCTCGGCCAGGGCCACCTCACGAGGACTGTTGCCAAAGTCGAAGCCCGGCGGCTTCAGCCCGCCCACCTCGCCCGCCAGCAGTTCACCATTTTGCCTAAGGGCCCTGGCCTCCTCCAAACCCGCCGTAAGCCACAAGGCCTTTACCCCCGACTCCAGGAACATCACCGCCGTGCTGGTTGCCCGTATCACGTCCACCACCAGCATCACCTCGGCTTCCGGAAAGGCTGCCGTGGGCAGGGGGTGCACCCGAACCCGTCTCATACCTGGATGAGCTCGAGCACCGCCCGCACCACCGCGCCGGGCCGGAAGCCCAGGTTCTCGTAGACGGCGGGGTAGGGGGCGCTTGCACCAAAGTGATCGAGGCCCAGCACCGCATCGGCATAGCGTTCCCAGCCAAAACTGGCCCCGGCCTCTACCGCCAGGGTGGGCAGCCCCTTGGGCAGCACGGCCTCACGGTACGATTCGGGCTGGGCCTCGAAGGCTTCCCAGCAGGGCAGGCTCACCACCCGCACCGCAATTCCCTCGGCCTCGAGCTGTTTCTGGGCTTCCAGGGCCAGGGCTACCTCACTGCCGGTGGCCACGATGGTCGCCCTGGCGCCGGGCCGCTCGGAAAGAACGTAGCCACCCTTCAGGGTGCCCTCGGCGCCAGCCAGGGTACCGCGCTCCAGCACCGGCAGGGCCTGCCGGGTAAGTACCAGGGCGGTGGGCCCCTCCCGGCGCTCGAGGGCCAGCCGCCAGGCCTGGGCGGTCTCCAGGGCGTCGGCCGGCCGCACCACCCAGAGGTTGGGCATGGCCCGCAGGCTGGCCAGGTGCTCGATGGGCTGGTGGGTGGGGCCGTCCTCGCCGATGGCCACCGAGTCGTGGGTCAGCACAAAGATGCTGGGGGTGCCCATCAGAGCGGCCAGCCGGATGGCCGGGCGCATATAGTCCGAGAAAACGAAGAAGGTGCCCCCATAAGCGCGGTAACCCCCGTGCAGGTTGAGCCCGTTCAGGATGGCTCCCATGGCGTGTTCGCGCACCCCGTAGTGCAGGTAGCGCCCGCGGGGGTTCTCGCGCGAGAAGGACTGCATTCCCGCTGCCTGGGTGTTGTTGGAAGGGGTCAGGTCGGCGCTGCCGCCCAAAAGCTCGGGCAGGCGGGGGGCCAGCGCGTCCAGCACCTTGCCGCTGGCCGCGCGGGTGGCCAGCTTGCCGCTAAAGCTGGGAAGTATGGCTTCCCAATCCAGTGGGGGCAAGGCCCCTTTGAGGCGGCGCTTTAGCTCCTGCGCCTCCTCCGGGTAGGCCTCGGCGTAGCGCTGCATGCGGGCATTCCAGTCGGCCTCGAGCCGTTGTCCCCTTGCCACAGCGGCCCGCAAGTGTTCGTACACCTCGCGGGGAATCTCGAAGGGTGGGTGGGGCCAGTTCAGGTTGTTGCGGGTGGCCTCGAGGGCCTCGGGGCCCAGCGGTTCCCCATGCACCTTATGGCTTCCGGCCTTGGGCGAACCGGCCCCAATCACCGTCCGCACCGCAATTATCGAGGGTCGGGCGTCCACCTGGGCCGCCCGCAGGGCCAGGCGCAGCGCCCCCAGGTCTTCCCCATCCACCCGCTGGGTGTGCCAGCCGTAGGCTTGGTAGCGCTTTAGCACGTCCTCGCCAAAGGAAAGCCCGGTATCGCCGTCAATGGAGATGTGGTTGTCGTCCCACAGCACAATCAGCTTGCCCAGCCCCCAGTGCCCGGCCAGGCTGCTGGCCTCGCCCGAAACCCCCTCCATCAGGTCGCCGTCCGAGGCCAGCACATAGGTGTAGTGATCCACTACCGTATGCCCCTCGCGGTTGAACTCAGCAGCCAGCTTGTGCTCGGCCAGGGCCAGCCCCACCGCCGTACTGATGCCCTGGCCCAAAGGCCCGGTGGTCACCTCCACCCCTGGGGTGTGGCCGTACTCGGGGTGGCCGGGGGTTTTGGAGCCCCACTGGCGGAAGCGCCGGAGTTCGTCCAGCGGCAGGTCATAGCCGGTCAGGTGCAGAAGGGCATACAGCAGCATGGAGCCGTGCCCTGCCGACAGCACAAAGCGGTCGCGGTCGGGCCAGTGGGGGTGGGTGGGGTTATGCTTCAGGAAGTCGTTCCAAAGTACATAAGCCGCGGGGGCCATACCCAGGGGCATGCCCGGATGCCCGCTTTTGGCCTGTTCTACCGCATCAGCAGCCAGCATCCGAATGGCGTTGATGGCCTGTGTCTCAATTGCGCTGAGGGTGCTCGCCATGTGTCTCCTTTCACAAGGTGGGTTCTGGCGTCAGTGTAGACGGAGAAATCCAAAACTATCAATCTCAGTTTCGGCTCTTTATATAAATAATTCTTATTGAATAACATCAAAGCTCGCCGGATTGAGCCCTGATAGCAGGTGATATGAAATCTCGCTGGATTGTTTCCCTTGATGTAGTGAGCCGGAGCGATAGCGGGTGATATGAACCCCGCCTGAATCGTTCCGTTAGGGACTGTTGGAGCACCATCGTTTTTCAGGCTGTTATACCGGATTCAAAAAGATAATCTTCAAACAAAAAGCGCTAAGAGGCTATCTTTTTGAATCCTAGAGCACTCCCTTCGGTCGGGTTAGTTCGTCACCGTTCGGTGACGAACTAACCGAATCTGGTATTACTACCCGCACTTCAGGCGGGGGCCCCAGAAAAAGAACAAATCAAAGACATTTCTTATGAGGCCGCCTTCAGCCAGCTTCGAAGCTGGGCAGCACCAGCCGCCGACCGGCGTGAACGAGCACCTCGAAGGGCACCCCGTAGACCTCCTGCAACAAAGCGGGCCGAAGCAGATTTTCCGGCGTACCGAGAGCCACCAGGCGGCCCTCCTTAAGGAGCAAAAGCTGGTCGGCAAACAAAGCCGCTAGGTTCAGGTCGTGCAGGGCGGCCAGCACCAGACGGCCTTCCCGTGCCAGCCGCTGGGCCAGGGCCAGTACCTCGAGCTGCTGGCGGGGGTCGAGGTGGTTGGTGGGTTCGTCCAGCAGCAGGATGGGGGTCTCCTGGGCCAGCACGCGAGCCAGGTCGACCCGGGTGCGCTCGCCCCCCGAAAGCGAGAAGTAGGGCCGCTCAGCCCAGGCAAGGGCGCCGGTTTGCTCCAGGGCCCACTCCACACGCGCCCGGTCGGTGGGGTTTTCGGGGCGGCGCTGCTGGTGGGGCAGGCGGCCTAAGGCCACCACCTCGCGCACCGTGTAGGGAAAGGCCAGACTACGCTGCTGTGGCAAAAAAGCCCGCTCCAGGGCCATCTGGGCTGGCGTGTAGCGCTGTAGGGGCACCCCTTTGAGGGCCACACTGCCCTCGCTGGGGCGCCACTCGCCCGAGAGCAGGCGCAACAGGGTGCTCTTGCCCGCCCCGTTGGGGCCTAAGATGCCCCAAAAACCCGGCTCCAGGCTGAACGAAGCCCCGCGCAACAACCAGCGACCCGCCCGCTGGAAGCCCAGCGCGTGCGCCTCGAGCCAGCTAGCCACGCCAGCCCTCCCGCCCCAAGAGCAGCAAGAAGAACGGCCCGCCTAAAAGCGTGGTGAGCAGCCCCACAGGCAGTTCCGCCGGGGCCAGGGCCGTGCGGGCCACCAGGTCGGCCAGTACGGTCAGGCTGGCCCCCAGCAGCCAGGCCGCCGGCAGCACAAAGCGGTGGTCGGCCCCACCCCCGGCCCGCAGCAGCCAGGGCACCAGCAGGCCCACAAAGGCGATGCTCCCCGCCGCGGCCACCGCCGCCCCCACCCCCAGGGCCACCAGCAACAAAGCCTGCCGCTTCAGGGCCGCCACCCCAATCCCCAGGTGAAAGGCCTCCTCTTCGCCCAGGGTAAGGGCATTGAGGGCCCGGCCCAGGCGCAAAAGGGCCAGGGCACTCAACAGGGCCAGGGGGGCGGTCAGGGCCAGCAGTTCCCAGCCGGCCCCCCCAAAGCCCCCCAGGGTCCAGAAGGTCAGGCTGCGGCCCTGGGGGTCACCCACACGAAACTGCAAAAGCCCCACCAGGGCGTTCAGGATGGTAGTAAGGAGCAGGCCCACCAGCAATAGCCGCACCCCGGTCTGTTCGCCCCCGGCGGGCGCCAGGCGCAGGAGCAGGGCCAGCGTTGCCAGCACCCCCAGAGCCGCCGCCAGGGGAAGGCCCCAGGCGGCCAGGGGAAAAAAAGCCAGCCAGAGCACCGCGCCCAAAGCCGCCCCGGCCCCCAGGCCCAGCAGGCCGGGCTCCACCAGGGGCGTGCGCAAAAGGCCCTGCAGCACCGCCCCGCTAAGGGCCAGGGTGCCCCCCACCAGCGCAGCCAGGAGCACCCGCGGAAAGCGGATGTTGAGCAAGACCGAAGCCCCCTCGAGCCCCTCCCGCAAGACCCGGGGAATCTCCAGGGGGGGAATGTAGTAGGCCCCGCTGGCCGCCGCCAACAGCAGGCTGGCGGGCAGCAGCAGGGCCAGGGCTATAAACAAGAGCCGCCGACGGCTAAAAGCGCTGGGGGGCATCAGGGGTTGAAGCCAGGGTGGTTAATCCGCACCGGGCCGGTTTTCTCGTAGAGGGCCTGGTGGAGCTCGAGCGCCGCCCGACCCACCGTGTAGCCATAGCCCGAGATGTAGGTCACGTCCATAGCCACAATCCGGCGGTTACGGCCGGCAGGGGTCTCGGCCACCCCCGGCAGGCGCAGGATGTTCTCGAAGCTAAAGGGCTGGTCGGGAAAGAAGGGCACCACGATGGCCTCGGGCCGGGCCGCCACCACCGCTTCGGCGGTGATGTTCACACAGCCCCGCACCGCACCGGCCCCCTGCACAGCCTTGACCGCATTCTGGGCCCCGGCTAGGGTGATGAGCCCTGCGCCACTGGCCTCCTCACCGCAGACAAAGGTGTTGCGGGGATCGCGCGGGTAGATGTAGAGCACCCGCAAGGGCTCGCCCCGGCGCACCTGGGTTTTAGAGCGCAGGGCCAGCAGGTCGCGCTCGAGGGCCCGTACCAGTTCTTCGGCCCGCGCTGGCTGCCCCACCGCAGCCCCGATGGTGCGGATTTTCTTCTTGACCCCCTCGGGCGTGGGCTCGTCGGGCACCAGCACCACACTCACACCGGCCTGGCGCAGCTGGGCCAGCACCGGCGGGGGGCCCGCTTCGGAGACCGCCAGCACCAGGGTGGGCCGCTGGGCCAGCAAAGCTTCGGCGTTCAGGCGGAAAAACAGCCCAACATCGGGCTTCTTCAAGAGGGCGGCTGGAATGTACGAGCCGGTATCGCGCCCCACAATGCGCTCGGTGAGGCCAAACTTGTCCAGAATCTCGGAAATGGAACCTCCGATGCTCACGATGCGCTCGGCGCTTCTAACCTCGACCTCGCGGCCCGTGGCATCGGTTACGCGCAAGGGCTGGGCCAGCGCCAGCCCCAGCAGCAGGGGAAGTGTAAGGAACCAGTGTCTCATACCAACTTGTAAACTTACCAAAGCTCATACCCCAGAGTGTCACAAAAGTGTCATTGCCTAGTGCTCCGGTAACTTAATTCCTGGGATGGATTTGGCTCCTCTAATACCTAGGGGTTGCTTTGAGCGCTTCATTCCGGGAACTTCACTGCATATCTATCTTTGACTTACCAAACCACTAGCCTTTAGGGGGACGCAAAGCCCCCAGGCCAGCCCAGGCCCGCAGGGAGTAGAACATCACCCACAGCCAGAAGGCAGCCAACAGCAGGAGCAGCACCCAGGCCAGACCGCCCAGGAAGGCCGAGTCCAGCGCCCTGGCCAGGGCCAGGGTGGCCAGGGTGAAAGCCCCCAGGGGGAAGACCAAGCCCCACCAGCCTGGGGCAAAGTGGAACTGCGCCCGGCGGCTCTCTACAAGCAAGGTATCCAGGAGCAAAAGCAGGCTCAAGGCCAACCACCAAAACCCCAGGCCCCAGACGGCCAGCCCCACCACCGGCCAGGCTTCCACCCAGCCCTGGTGAACCAGCCCCGCCTTGGCCCCGCCCTCGAGCCAGCGCCAGGGCGCAAGCACCAACAGACCCACCGGGGCCAGCCCAATAAAGACCGAGGGCAGAAAGTGGGGCTCGAGCCGACCGTACCCATACAGCCGTTGCAAAAAGCTGGGCAGCACGAACAAAAACAGGAAAAACCCAATGCCCAGGAAAAGCCCGCTCAGCACCCACAGCTCTTTCTGCCAGACTTGGGGAAAACTGGAAAGCCACAGCCCTCCAGCCATGGGCACCAAAAGGGCCGAGACCGGCGGGATAACCCAGGCCCCGTTGGCGGCCTCGAGCGGCAGCTTAAGCCGGGTGCTCACGGTAAAGACCACCAGCAGGCCCACCGCAAAGATCAAGGGCGTCCCCAGCAGAAAAAGCCCCTGGCCCAAAAGGAGCGACCAGGGCCCCAGCGGCAACGCACGGGTCACCAGGCTCAGCACCAGGAGAGCGATGGGCAGGGTGGGAAGCATCTGAGAGAAAAGGGGATGCTGTAGGTCGGCCAGGGCGGCCTGGGGAAAACGCAGGAGCTTGGTCAGGTAGAGCGCCAGGAGCGCTGCCATGACCAGGAGAGTCAGCAGATAAACCGGCAGGGCCAGCCCCACCAGGCCGAACTGGGCCAGGGCCAGGGCCAGCACGCCGGTGCCCATCACCGCGGCAAACCAGGCTGGGTTAAAGTAGCGCACACTGGGCGCTGCTAGAGCCACTTCCACCCAAAGCCTCCTAGTGCACCGCGGCGTGTTCCTGCTCGGCCAGGTAGCGCTCGGCCATCATGGCCGCACGGGTACCGGCCCCCACGCTGGTAGAAAGCTGACGGTAGATGGGGTCGGCCACGTCGCCCGCGGCGAAAAGCCCCGGCACCGAGGTAAAAATTTCGTCCCGCACCGCCACGTAGCGGTCGGGCCGGAGTTCCACCACCCCCTGCAAAAAGCCGGTGTTGGGCTCGTGCCCGATGAAGACGAAGACCCCATCGGTGGGATAATCGTAGACCTCGCCGGTCTTGAGGTTCTTCAGGCGAACCCCGGTCACGGTCTCGTCGCCCAGCACCTCCTCGACCACGGTGTCCCAGATGAAGTGCATCTTGGGGTGGGCCAGGGCCCGGGCCTGGGCGGTCTTGTTGGCGCGCAGGGAGTCGCGGCGGTGTACCAGGGTGACCTTGTTGGCGAACTTAGTGAGGAAAAGACCCTCTTCCACCGCAGCGTCGCCCCCACCTACTACCACCACTTCCTTGCCCCGGTAAAAGAAGCCGTCGCAGGTCGCGCAGGTGCTCACACCCCGGCCATAAAACTTCTCCTCGCCCGGCACGCCCAGCTTCTTGGGGTTGGCTCCGGTAGCCAGAATCACGCTGCGGGCACGGTAGTCTTGCTCGTAGCCCCGCACCACAAAGCCCTCGGGGGTTCGCTCTAGGCCCTGGGCCTCGTCCATCACAATCTCGGCCCCAAAGCGCTTGGCTTGCTGCACCATACGCTCAGAAAGCTCGGCCCCACTAATAGGCTCGGGGAAGCCCGGATAGTTTTCGACCTCCTCGGTCTGGGCAATCTGGCCCCCCGGCAGGCCTTTTTCCAGGATGAGGGTCTTCAGGTTGGCCCGTCCGGTGTAGATGCCTGCGGTCAGCCCGGCGGGGCCGCCCCCGATAATCACCACGTCGTAGAGTTGGCTCATAGCAAAGTCTCCTTGCGCCAGCATAAGGCTGGCCCTTCATGGGTCAGTATAACATACCCCTGGGGGATATGTATTCCGGGACGTTTGCCCCTGGGGGGGCCCTGGCTATACTGGTTCCAAGTATGTGGGCGGCCCCGACTCGAGTCCACCGCACCCCCTGGGTTTTCTTTCTGGTGGGGCTGGTGCTCTTGGTCTCGAGCCAGTACGCCCTGCGCGACCCACGCAGCCAGGCCTTGCCAGTGGGCTTTCTGCCCAGTGCGGATATCTGTGCTTTCTCTCCGGGGTCTTCCCATTCCCAGCCTACCCCCTCCCCCACCCATACCCACCAGCCCCACTGCCCCCTCTGTGTGATGGGGGGCTATAGCGACGGGGCCCCACCCTTCGTTGCGCTTCCGCAGCCGGTGTTGCAAACCGGGGAAAGGCTGCGGCCGCTCGAGGCTGCCCAGCCCTTGGTGCGGCCAGTCTTCCCCCAGCTCAACCGGGGGCCACCCAGCTAGGCTAGACGCATCCGTGCCCTGTGCAAGTGGCCTATAGCCCCTGGCATAGGCGTGATTTGAGGTCATCTGTCCATCCAGGCCCCAATCCTGCCCTTTGTCCAGCCATGCTGGTTCTTCATCCCCCTGCACCCCTACCCCCCCTGCCCCCCGGACAGACCGTGGTGCTGGAGGCGGGCGTTTACCGCGGCCCCTGGGAGATTCGCACCCCTGGGGTGCGCCTGCTGGCCCGTCCGGGTGCGGTGCTGGACGGGGGCGGCCAGGGCAGCGCACTAACCCTCTCTGCGCCCGGCATTGTGGTGGAGGGCCTCGAGGTACGCGACGTAGGCCTCGGCGACGATTTCTACGAACCCGACGCCGCCGTGGTGCTGTACAAATGCGAGGGCTGCGTGGTGCGGGGCCTGCGGACCCGGGGGGTAACGGGAGGTATCCGGGTGGAGCAGTCCAGCCGGGCGGTGGTGGAAAACTGCACCCTCGAGGGCACCCTGGCCGCCCCTGGCCTCCAGGCCTACCGCAGCGACGAGGTGGTGCTGCGGGGCAACCGCATCGAGGGCTTTCTGGACAACCTCTATGTGGAATACGGCGAGCGGCTGGTGGTGGAAAACAACCGGCTGGAGGGCGCGGCGCGCTACGGCCTGCACCTGATGTTCACCTACCAGGCCCAGGTGCGGGGCAACCACAGCCAGCGCAACCGGGTGGGCTCGGCCATCATGCACGGGGCCGAGAACCGGGTGGAGGTCAACCTGTTTGCCGAGGAGGTGGGCCCCTTGCGCTACGGGCTGCTGTTACAGGAGGAGTGGAAAACCGTGCTGCGGGACAACCATTTTGCACGTAACACCATTGGGCTATTGTCGCTGGATTCGCGCGACACCCGGCTCGAGGCCAACCGCTTTAGCAGCAACGGCACCGCCCTGCTCTTCGCCCGCGATACCGACCAGAACACCCTCAACGCCACTGGCAACACCTTTGTGGGCAACCTCCACGACCTCGCCGTGGACGACCCCAGGGCCCGGGTGGTGCTCAAGGGCAACGCCTTCGACCGCGCCGCGCCCCTGCCCATTCCCCACCTGCCCAGCAGCAGCTTTGCCCTGCTCAGTGCGCGCCAGCCCGACCTGAGCCTCTTTGCACTTTCACCGGGGATGCTGCTGTGGGAGGCCGCCGAGGCCAGGGTACCGGGGCTGCGTCTGCTGGCCCTGGCCGACCCAGAAGCCCTGCCTGCATCCCGCCCGATCACCAGCATTGCGCCGGGTCTGGTTGGGCTGGCCCTTTTGAGCCTGTTGGGAGGAGCATGGTTGAGGTCGTAGGCCTGTACAAAAAGGGTCGTTTGGAAGACATCAACCTGCGCCTGGAGGCAGGCAGCCTGGCCCTCCTGGGCCCCAACGGGGCAGGGAAAAGCACCCTTCTGGGGGTGCTGGCCGGGCGGCTCAGGCCCGACGGTGGCATGGTGCGGCTGTTCGGGCACCACCCCCAAAGCCCGGGCGCGGCCAGAGTCCGGGCCTACATCCCCCAGCACCTGACCTTCCCGCCCACCCTGCGGGTGGAGGAAGTGCTGGAAGCCGCAAGGCAGCTCAAAGGGGCCAGCCCAGCCGAGAAGGAGGAGGCCCTGGGGCGCATGGGCCTGGCTGGCTACCTGAAGCGCCCGGTGGCCCAGCTCTCGGGGGGTTGGCGGCAGCGGCTGGCCCTGGCCGCAGGACTCATGGGCTACCCACCTTTATGGCTGCTGGACGAACCGGCCTCGGCCCTGGATCGCGAGGGCTTGGGCCGCTTACAGGACTGGTTCTCGGCCCACCTCGCCACGGGCGGACTGGTGATTTTGTCGGCCCATCGGCAAGAAGAAATCTCGCGCCTGGCCGAGCAGTTTTTACGCCTGGAAAACGGCCAGGTGGTTGAACAAGGAAGTCTTTATGTACAAGAACCGTCGTGAAGTGATGAAGATGCTTGCGGCTTTAGGCGCTTCTGGCGCGCTTTCCCAGGTGCTGGCTCAGCACATGCAGCAGCAGATGCAGCCCGCTCCCATGCCGGCCAACCTCGAGACCATCCCCGCCAAGACCATCCCCTGGGAGCAGGGCACCTGCGACTTCTGCGAGATGCCCCTCAAAACCCCGGCCCCTGGGGCCTGGATGGGTCGCACTTTTGCCCCCGGCTTCTTCGAGCAGACCTACAGCCAGATTGCCCTCAAAGAAGCGGCCAAGGGCAAGGAGGCCTACCACTTCGAGTCCATCGCCTGCATGGTGAACTACGCCTGGGTCTACGGCCTGCGCGACGGGGTGGGCAGCACCTTCTACGTGGCCGACCGGGGGGCCTACGACCCCGCCAAAGGCCCCGCCGCGGTTAATCTGATTCCGGCCCGTCAGGCGGTGTACCTGTGGGGCGAAAAACGCGCCTGGGTGGTGATGGACGCCAAAATTGCGGCCTTCAAGAACGCCGAGGCGGCCATGGCCTTTGCCCGCACCATCCCCGACCTGGGGCGCACCCGTGTGCTGGACTGGCAGACCCTGCTCGACCTGGCCCCGCTGCCGGAGATGAACCTGGTGAACCTGCTGGCTAAACACGCCGGCCTACTGAAGTAACTGCACCCACCTGGGGCTGGGGGCCACAGTCGCCCCCACCCCCGCTAGAGGAACCCATGAAGCGACGCACCTTGATCAAAAGCCTGCTGGCCCTGCCCCTGGGGTTTGGGGTACTGCAACCGGCCCTGGCCGCACCCAGGCCGCTGCGGGTGGGGGTGGACGCCTGCCCCTACTGCAACATGACCATCCTGGACGCCCGCTATGCCGCCCAGATGATCACCTCCACCGGCAAGGTTTACGCCTACGACGACGTGGGCTGCCTGCTCGACCACCTGCTGGGCTACGGCGGCCCCAAAGTTTCGCCCAAAGAGCTTTACGTGGCCGACTTTGCCGCCTCCGAGCGCAAGGAGGCCCGCTTTGTCCCGGTCAACCAGGCCCATTTCCTGTACAGCGAGCGCATCCGCACCCCTATGGGCACGGGCCTGCTGGCTTTTGGCACTGCCGCGGGCCTGGAAGCTTACCTGAGAGAGCGCCCCCAACACCAGGGGGAAAAACTGCGCTGGAACGAGCTTCTGGCCAGGGGCCGCAAACAGGCCTGGGTGCCCGGCTACGGAAGGTAGACATGGCTCTTCTACCCCTGTACGCCAAGGCCCTTCTGCGCAACCCCTGGGCTTTTGCCCCGCTGCTGTTGCTGCCCCTGCTGGCCCTGGCCTTCCAGGGCCGGGGGGAGGCGGTGGCGGTGGTCTCGCTTTTTGCTTCTTTGGCGCTGCTGCTGCCCCCGCTGGTGCTGGCCCTGGCCGTGCCCCTCCTCACCGCTCGAGAGGACTGGGCTTTCTGGGCCGGGATGCCCAGGAGCCCGGCCCGGCTCTACCTGAGCGGGGTGCTGGGGGTGGGGCTGGGCCTGAGCCTGCCCATTCTGGGGGGGCTGGCCCTGGCCGCGGGGCTCCTGGGGATGGGGGGCCCGGCGGCGGGGCTCCTGCTCTTCAGCGGGCTGGGCCTGCTGTGGTTCTGGGTGGCCCTGGCGGGCTGGGTGGGGGCAGGCCTCGAGCCCGCCCGGGCACTGGGGGTGGGCCTCTTGCTCTGGGGCCTGCTGGTGCTGGCCTACGACCCCCTGGTGGTGGGGGTGGCGGTGGCGCTCAGGGAGTACCCGCTGGAAAGGTTTTTGCTGGCGGCGGTGCTCCTGAACCCGCTGGAGCTTTTTCGGGTAGGGCTTCTGTATGCCCTGGGGGCCCCGGTGCTGGTGGGGCCCACGGGGTATCTGCTCAAAGAGTTTTTGGGTTACACCGGCGGCCTGCTTCCGCTCTGGGCAGGCCTGCTGGCGGTTGGGGCCGGGCTCCTGGGCGCGGGCTGGCGCTTTTCCAGACGGGACAGATAAATCGGGGTGCTCGGCTGTACCACCCCTTACATATGTGCCGTGCCCCTAGCTGCAAAATGATGCTTATGAAAAGGTTTTTCCTTGCTGTTTTCTTCACACTTGTAGGCCTGGCTCAGGCCCAGCCTACCCTGAAGCTCGAGCAGGGCTGGATTAGGCGGGTACCGGGCAACATCACTGCGGCCTACCTGGTGCTCTACAACCCCACCAACCAACCCATCCGCATCGTGGGGGCCAGTACCCCTATCGCAACGCGGGTGGAGTTTCACCAGACCACCCACACCGGCCACGACGACCAACTGGACATCTCGGCCATGAAGCGGGTGGAGGCCCTGACCGTGCCGGCTCGAGGTCGGTTGGAAATCCTGCCCGGCAAGTACCACCTGATGCTTTATGGCCTGCGCGAGAAGAACCCCCGCCCCTTACAGGAGGGGCAAAAGGTACCCCTTACGCTACGGCTACAAGGTGGGGCCACCCTCACCTTTACCCTCACCGCAGAGATGCGCTAAAAGCTCGAGCGTCTTGCAGATGTCATTGGGGGCTATATTGGAAGCCCCTTTTTATTTTCTCCGTCAAATCCCGTTTGCGCTTTATATCCCCCAGGGGTATAATGTCCCCGGATATGATGCGATTCGCAAAGATTGGCCTGGAGCGCCTACGCAGCAGCCTGGCCTGTCGGCTACGCGGGTTTTCGCTGTGCCGGGTGATGCCCTGGGTGGCAGTGCTGGCCTTGGGATGGGTGGTGTATAGCCGATGAAGCTGACCCCGGACGCCCTTTTGCTGGGCCCTCTGGCCCTGAGCTGGCCCAACCTGGCCCTGCTGGTTGGAATTCTGGCCTTTACCTGGCTGGCGGCCCGGCAGGGGGTGGAAAGCAAGGCCTGGTGGGTGCTGCTGGTCACGCTGCTGGCCGCCCGGGTGGGCTATACGGTGGCGCACCTCTCCACCTGGCCCAGCCTGGAGGCCGCTCTGCTGGGCACCCTGGACATCCGCAGCGGGGGCTGGAGCTGGTGGGTGGGGCTTCCGGTGGGGGCTCTGGCTGCAGCGCTACTTTTGCGCCAGGAAAGCCCACGGCTTTTGCTGCCGGGGGGGGTTGCGCTGGCGCTGGCCTTGCTGCCCCTGGGGGTACAGTTGAGCCTGACCCGGCCCACCCAGGCCACCGCTACACCCGAGTACGCCAGCCGCATGGTGCAATACCTCGAGCCCGCCCAAAGCCGCCTGGCTGAGGTGCGCTTTGACGAGCTGCCCAAGCCCATGCTGCTCAACTTCTGGGCCACCTGGTGCCCACCCTGCCGGGCCGAGATGCCGCTTCTGGTAGAGTACCAGCAAAAAGGCTACCCCATCGTGCTGCTCAACACCGGCGAGGACGTAGGGGCCATCCAGAGCTTTCTGGCCCAGACCGGGCTTTCGGCGCGGGTTTTCCTGGACAGCGCAGGCTTGCAGCGGGCCTTTCAGGTGAGCGGGCTGCCCACCACCCTGCTGATTGGCCCCGATGGAAAGGTGCTGGCCCGCCACCTGGGGCCGGTCAACCGGGCCCAGCTCGAGCAGCTTTTGCGGCAGCTGCAGTAGGGCGGCTTGCCTGTAGATGGCAGCCTCTGTCTGTACCTGTTGGAAGACACGGGCACATGGGGTACGATACCCCCTAGGGATACACCATGCGAGCTGTTAAGAAAAACGACCTCGAGGCCCGTACCCGCGTGCTGAACCGGCTCAAGCGGCTGGAGGGGCAGGTGCGGGGCCTGCAAAAGATGGTGGAAGAAGATCGCGACTGCCGCGAGATTCTGACCCTGCTCTCTGGCATCCGAAGCGCCCTGGAAGCCACCGGCGACCTTATCTTTGAAACCTATTTGGAAGAGTGTCGGGCCGATTTAGCCAAAGGCCAAGGGGACACCAAAGCCATCGTGGAGGCCGTGCGCCTGCTGCGCGGCTGAAGCCCAACGCTCAAGCGCCCCCTCCAGACCCTGGCCGGGCCCGGTAATGCTCCAGTAACCCTGGCGGTTTAGTTTGTAGCTACCTTTTAGGAAGGGCCTCATGCGGGGGTTAATTGCCACACTTGGCTTGTTCTCGCTGGCCTTTGCCGGGCCGGATGCCGTTCTGGTGGTGCGCGATCAGGTGTTGGAGCAAGGGCGGGTGGTGGAGTATGTGGGTACTCAACGCTACCCCGTACAAAACGAGGCCGAACTCGAGCTGCTGGTTGGTCAGCTAAACCGCCCCGCACGACCGGCCCGCTTCGTCTTCGACCCCCATAAGGGCTGGATTGCGGTGCAAAAAACGGGTTATCGCCTGGATTCTAAGGCGGTTCGGCTGGCCTACCGGGCTGCCCTCGAGGCCGGCAAACGCGAGTTTGTGCTGCCGGTGACCCTAGAGCCGCCCAGGCCCAGCGTGCACAACCTGTGGCAGCGTGGCATTGTGAACCTGGTGGGCGAAGGACGCACCGGCTTTGTCGGCTCGCCCCTCAGCCGGATTCACAACATCCGCCTAGCCTCTTCCAAGTTCGATGGGGTGCAAATCCCACCCGGGACAATCTTTTCGTTCAACCGCACCCTGGGGCCTGTAACCGCGGCGGCTGGCTATCAGAAGGCCTGGGTCATCCGGGGCAACCAGACCGTATGGGATGTGGGGGGTGGGGTCTGCCAGGTCAGCACCACCCTTTTCAGGGCCGCCTACTTCGCTGGCCTGCCCATCGTGGAACGCTACCCACATAGCTACCAGGTGGGCTACTACAAACCCACCGGCCTGGACGCCACAGTCGCTTCAACCAGAGACTTTCGCTTCAGAAACGATACCTCTGGCCATCTGCTCATCCAGACCTCCGTCCAGGGAAACGACCTGATTTTTCGCCTTTTTGGCCGCAAAGACCGCGACGTCAGCTGGCAGGGGCCGGTGGTGCTGTGGCGCACCCCTCCCCTGCCCACCCGCTACATCTACGATGCCTCCCTACCCGCCGGATACCGCCGACAAATTGACTTCGCCGCCGAGGGGGCGCTGGTGCGGGTTTACCGAACCGTGCGGTTGCAAAGTGGGGAGGTTCGGCAGGATGTGCTCGAGAGCCGGTACAAAGCCTGGGGGGCGGTGTATCTGGTAGGCCCCCGACCATAGCCTCACCATACTTCCCTGCACGGCAGGCACTTTCTGAGGCTGCCACAATCAGCCAACTACCAGCGGGGCATACCTGCCAGACCGCCCAGCTCGCTCAACAAACGCTGCTCGGCTTCGGCCCGAACGAACTCGAGCCGGGAACCAAACTGTGCTGCCAGCTCGGGCAGTACCCGCTTGAACTCTACCTCTTCCACTCGTTGACCGGGGCAGTGGGTTTGGGCGGCCTGAGGGCTAATGCCTACCCAACCATCGGGACAGCGCCAGGCTTTTTCCTGCAGGTGCCAGGGCACCAGTACATACTGCAAGCGCCCTTCCTGTAGCAGGTTCAGCACATGATCAAGGCCCCCCACCCCCTTCTCGCGCACTTCCAGCAACAAGGCCTCCTCCCCCCGCCGCTCCACCTGTTCGATGGTGGGGGCCACGGCCTTGAGAATTTCCGCTGGGCTGGGGTTAGAGGTGTGCAAAGGGGGCAGCACCGCCACCACTTTTTCGGCCACCGGCTGCGGCAGGGCTTGCCGGGCTTCCTCGGGCACCCCCAGTAAAATCAACCGCTGCAGGCCCCGCTCGCCCACCTGCTGTTGTAAAAGAACCCCAGCCTCGCGGAAGAAGCGCAGGCTCCACTCATCTACCCGCCGGCGGAAATGATCCTTGCCCGAACCTCCGCGTGCCGGCACCCCCACATCGCTGGCATTTGGCGAGGCGCTGCGCCCAGGCGTGCCGGTACGGTCTTCGCCCAGGTGGCGCCAGTTGTGGGTGTCGAGCAATCTGAAGGCATCGGCCACTTCTTCAATCTCGCCCAGGAAAACCTCAAACAAGCGCAGGTGCTCCTGATCCATATGCACCACACCGTAGCGCTCGTATTCGTCCAGGGCTAGCAGAAGCGGGGCCAGGTAGGGCGCGCCCCAGTGCGCTTCCACCCCCGCACGGGGCTCGAGCAAGGGCAGCTCGACCTGCAGATGATAGTCTTCAAACAGGTCTTCGGCCACAAAAAGCGCGCGCGTACGGCCCTGGGGAATATAGTGCTGGAGGCGCTCGAGCACCTTCCTGGCAAGGGCCTGCGGAACCCCTAAGCGCTCCATGGCTTCCTTGGCCCGCAGCACGTAGGCTTTGCCGCTGTTATCGGGGTTGGCCAGGTTTACATCCAGGTACAAGGAGAGCATCGGAGCGGCGTGTGGCGCTATGACCTCGTGGAGATAGACGACTTGCGCTTTACTGAGCATATTGGTCTCCTTCTGTACCAGCATCATAAATACTATTGCGGTCTTTACTTTTTTGCCACCGCAGGAAAACGAGACCATCCCTTTCGGTCTGGGTGAACAATCGCCTGAATGATGGCTGTTCACCCAGACCCGGCATCATAGGTTAATCCCTAAACCCCACCGCCCTAAGGTTAGCAGAATCAGGACAATGACCAGCACCGTAGCCAGGTTCAGCACAAAACCGGCCCGCACCATGTGGTGAATACGCAGCCCCTCGTAGGCAAACACAATGGCATTGGGCGGGGTAGCCACCGGTAGCATGAAGGCCGCCGAAGAAGCCACCGCCACCGGGATGGCCAGCAGCCGCGCATCCAGGCCCAAACCCTGGGCCAGCGCGCCCATTACCGGTAGAAAGGTCGCGGCCACTGCGGTGTTGGAGGTGAGTTCGGTCAGGAATATCACCACCAGGGTCGCACAAAGAACCAGAACCCAGGGGGGCAGGCTACCCCAGGCTGCCAGCGCCGCGCCAATCCAGGCCGACAGCCCCGTCGCCTCGAAAGCCGAGGCCAGGGCCAGCCCCCCTGCAAAAAGCAGCAACACCCCCCAGGGCAGCTTCAGGGCGCTATCCCAGTCCAGGAGGCGACCCCCCCCCGGTGCCGGAATCACAAACAACAGCAGCGCTGCCAGCAGGGCTACCGCTGAATCGGAGAGGGTGATCCCCAGAACTGCCGTTAGCTGTGGGCGCAGTATCCAGCCCAGCACGGCCAGCAAGAACACCCCCAGCACATACCCTTCCGCCCGACCCAGGGGGCCCAGCGCCCTGTATTCCTGGCGCACGCTGCCCAGCAAATCGCCCCAGGGCATCCCCCGCAAAGGGCGCGAGAGCCAGAACCAGGCCAGAGGAAGCATGAGGCCCACAAAAGGAAGCCCGATCCAGAACCAGCGCTGCATGTCCAGGGTGTAGCCGTGGGCCTCGCGCAGATAAGCGGCCAGGAGCGCGTTGGGCGGGGTACCGATCAGGGTACCCACCCCCCCAATTGAAGCAGAGTAGGCAATGGCGAGCACCAGGGCCACCCCGAAGCGACGGGTCTGGGTCTCGCTTGCCACACCCCCCAGCGACTGGATCACCGCCAGCCCCACCGCAAACATCATTACGGCGGTAGCGGTGTTGGAAATCCACATTGAGAGAAAAGCTGTGGCCAGCATAAACCCACCCAGCAACCCCGACGGCGTATGCCCAAGGCGCAGCACAATCGCCAAGGCAATCCGGCGGTGCAGGCCCCATTTCTGCAAGCTTTGCCCAATCAATAAGCCACCCAGAAATAAGAAGATGAGGGGATGTCCGTACTGGGCTGCCACAGCGGTCTCGGGGACGATACCCAGCAAGGGCATCAAGGGAATGGGCAGGAGGGCCGTCACCGGCAACGGCACCGTCTCTGCCGTCCACCACAGCACCATCCAGATCGAAAGCCCAACCAGGCGCCAGGCCTCGAGGCCCAGTCCAGCCGGTGGTGCCATAAGAACGACCCCCCCACACAGCAACGGCCCCAGAACCAGGGCAGCCCACCACCAGGCGCTTTTTGCAGTTTGCTGATTTTGGCTCATGAAGCAAGTTCCTGTTGCAGCACCTTCAGCAGGTCGTAGCGGGAGATGATGCCCACCACCTTACCTCGGCGCACCACCGGGATGCGGTTAATGTCGTGCCGGAGCATTAGAGCCAGGATCCGCTCGAGCGAAGCTTCGGGCGAAACCGTGACCACCGGGGCGCGCATGATGTCCTGGGCCCGCAGGTTACGGGCAGCCTTATAAACCCTCTCCACCTGCTCGGGGTAGAGCCAGTTGGCCAGCACATTGGCGCTTTCGAACAGGGAAAAAGGAACCATCCGCCCCGGATGGCGGCAAAAATCGCCCTGGGTGATGATACCCGCCAGCTGGCCTTTCTCGTCCACTACCACCACCGAGCCAATGCGGTGCTTTAGCATCTGCTGGGCCACCTCCGTGAGTGGGGTCTTGGGTGAAACTGCAACAATGGGCTTGACCATGATCTCTTTGGCTTTCATCCCATTCCTCCTCAGCACCCGCTGCTGGCCTTCTCGGCTGGTAGCGCCGGGCTGTTGGCAGTGGCCTTTGCGCCCAAGAGCAGGATGACGCCTACCGCTCAAGCACGCCCAGCACTTCTACAAAACACTTCGACATAACCTCGAGGTCGCACCCAGCTACGGGAAAATTGGCTGGTAGCACAAGAGCATTCTAAATGTGGTCAACCAGGGACATCTGGCCTTAGGCCAGTCCATTAGAGTTGTTAATGCCGGGAACCATCTCCCATACAACACCAGCCCCGGTTTGTCCCGAGTTTGGCTGGAGCGCAGCGGAAATCCTCCAGGCTGCGTAAAGCCGTATCCCGCGGATTGGTGGGTTCTCTTACCTGAGGAGGTGAGGTTATGTATAAACACATTCTGATTCCCACCGATGGCAGCGCGTGCAGTCAGGCGGCGCTCGAGGTTGGTCTGGCCCTGGCCCACCGTCTGGGGGCTAACGTTCGCCTGTTAAACGTGCTGGAGTACGGCGAGGAAGCAGCAGATGCCGAGCTGCCCACCAGCCGTACCCTATTCCACAACCTGGCCCGCCATCAGGGCAAGCTGGCCCTCGAGCAAGCCACTGCACTGGCGCAAAAGTATAAAGTGGCATTTCAAACCCTTCAGCCTTCGGGCTGGCCCGAACAGGTGATCTTGGAGCAGGCCGAGGACTGCGACCTGGTGGTGATGGGTACCCACGGGCGGGGCGGGCCGGCACGCTGGTTGATGGGCTCGGTGGCTCAGGCCGTGGTATCCAAAAGCCACAAACCAGTGCTGGTGGTGCACGCCCCGTCCGAGGCCAGCCAGGAGCCCCCACGGGACTTTGCGCGCATCCTGATCGCCACCGACGGCAGCGAGTGCAGCCGGGGGGCCTTACAGCACGGCCTGGCCCTGGCCCGCACGCTCAGGTCTCAGGTCACCCTGCTCCTGGCTACCGAGTATTCCTTCCAGTACCTGGGGCCCGAGATCGCCATGAGCCAGGAGTATGGCTACCTCGAGGACAGCCTGCACAGCTGGGGTGAGGCGGTGCTGGCCCAGGCCCAGGCCCAGGCCGAAAAGGAGGGTCTGGCAGCCCAAGCCAAGCTTGTCAAGGGAAAACCCCTCCACCGCATCCTGGAGGAAGCTCCCAATTACGACCTGGTGGTCATGGGTACCCACGGACGCAGCGGTTGGAACAAATTCGCGCTGGGCTCGGTCTCCGAAGGGGTTGTGCGGCGTTGCCCCAAGCCGGTGCTGGTAGTACCGGCCCGTTGTGCAGCAGGCTGAAGGGGGGTGTGGGGGGTGTCTTACTGGAAGTTTAGTGATGGAACCACGGTATACAGCCACGCCGATGTGGTGGGGCCCAGCCCATTTGCTGCCCATTTACGGCGGGAGCTACTCTGTCTGGCCTACGGTTGCGGCCCGCTGGTCTGGCTACCCACCCAGGGCCACGCAGTGGAGTTGGACACCACCGACGACTTCTTGCTGGCCCAGTGGCTGGAACAGGAAGCCAGGTTATACAAGATCCAGCTGGTCGAGACCGATTTCCATACCACGCATCCCCTGCTCTCGCCTGCGGAGGAAAACGGGGATCACCATGGTCGAGTTGCAACCGATTGACGAGCGTCGGTGGCGGGCAATTTTTGTTTTACCCAAGGGCATTACCGCCCACAAAGCAGCGGTGGTGGGGGATTTTTTGGACGAGTCCTGGCATCCCGATGGCGTGCACATGGTGTGCGGTAGCGATGGGTGCTGGCGGGCGAGCCTCGAGCTGGAAGCAGGCCAGAGCTATCAGTTCCGCTACCTGGTAGACGAGTGCTGCTGGTATAACGACGATGGTTGCCCACTGGTTCGCAATCCATTTGGCAGCTTTAATAACCTGCTGGTGGTGCCCGAGCAGGAGGGTATGCCGCTGCCTTTATTAGAGCGGTCTATAGAGAGAATGACACCACCCCAATCATAAAAAGGGCTGTCTTAGGCTTATTTTTGTCGCTGGGTAACTCGAAAACATGCGTCTAGGCTAGGTTAGCCACGTTGTGGCTATGGCGCACGCCACCCCCTGTAGGTTAGCCACGTTGTGGCTATGGCGTACGCCATCCCCTAGCAGAGGCATGTTTTGTGCAGCGGCAAGAATAGCGAGATGGTGCGGCGCTCGTGTCGCATCCAGGGACAAGTTACCCGAAGCTGTTGAATACACTAAAGCTGGCTTCCACCTTTGCCTGGGGGAAGACCCTCGAGGAACGATGTAATTTTTTATCGGTGATTTGCCTATGGGAGGTGCTATGTACCGGAAAATCCTGATTCCCGTTGATGGCAGCCGTTGCAGCGAGGATGCAGCCCGCTTTGGCCTTAAGTTGGCTCAGCGTCTGGGAGCTGAGGCAACCATCCTGCACGTGCTCGAGCCCTATACCGGCATTCTCATGACCCCCGACAGCATTCCCTACTACACCGACTTTGAGCGCGAACTGCTGGTAGCCGGGCGGCAGGCCCTGGAAAAAGTGGAGGCCCAGGCTCAGGCGCTGGGGGTGGCCTGCACAACCCTGCAACGCCAGGGGCGGGCTGCCGAGGTGATCGTCGAGATGGCGGCAGATCACGACCTGATCGTGATGGGAAGCCACGGCTACGGCGTGCTGGATCGGTTGCTGCTGGGCAGCGTGTCCATCCGGGTCTTGCACAAGAGCCATAAGCCGGTCTTGGTGGTGCGCGAAGGGGCCCAGACAAACGAGATACACTCGGTGCTGCTCCCCACCGATGGTAGCCGGTCTGGTGAAATCGCGCTGCGGCAGGGGCTCGAGCTGGCCAAGGCCCTGGGCGCAAACGTGACCCTGCTTTATGTGATAGAAGGAATGTACCGCTACCTGGGGCCCGAAACCGCCATCTATCCTGTAGCGGAGGTAACCGAGGCTGAGTTCCAGCAAATTGGGCAGGAGGCCCTCGAGCAGGCCCAAAAGTTGGCTGACGCAGTAGGGGTCGCGGCCTCGACCAGGCTGGCAAGGGGAAATGCCGTTGAGGGCATCCTGGAGGAAGCCAGGGCCCATGATCTGGTGGTGATGGGCACCCACGGGCGCAGCGGACTGGATCGGCTTTTGTTGGGATCGGTGGCCGAGGGGGTGCTTCGCCGCAGCGAGAAGCCCGTGCTGGCCATCCCTCGCCCCAACTGAGGCGAGCCGAAAGATGAGCAAAGCGACCATGCGTGTGTATACCAGCCTTCTGATTCCACTGGATGGAAGCCTGTGTGGCGAGAAAGCTGCCCAGGTGGGGCTATCGCTGGCTGCCCAGCTCGACCTGCAGGTGCGTTTATTGTATGTACTGGACAACGATGTTCAGGTTGAACCCGGCCCAGCAGAACTGGTAAGCGCCCTGAGTCTTGTGCGGGAGGCGGCGCGAACGCGGGGTCAGGGGATTCTGGACAGGGCCGTTGAACTAGCCCATCGCCTGGGGGTTGAGGTCAAAACCAGGCTGGAGTCGGGCTGGCCCGAAGAGGTAATTTTGCAGCAAGCCAAAGACTGCGACCTGGTGGTGATGGGTACCCACGGACGGGGCGGCCTGGAGCGCTGCATTATGGGCTCGGTGGCCCAGGCGGTCATCGCCCGAAGCCTCAAACCCGTGCTGGTAGTCAATGAACGCTACAACCCCCCGCCGTCGCCAGAGGAAAACATCTTCCGACGGCTGCTTATCGCCACCGATGGCAGCGAGTGGAGCAGCCGGGCGGTGCAGCATGGAGTCCGGCTGGCCTCGAGCCTGGGGGCAGAGGTCTCCCTCTTGCACGTGGTTGAGCTACCCCACAAACTGGCTGGGCAAAAAACTGTGGGCTTACCAGAACACGAGTTGCTGGGCCAGGGCCAGGCCGTGCTGGAAGAGGCTTTGAAGCTGGCTGCAGAAACGGGCCTGGCTGCCCAACCCATCTTGATGCAAGGTCACCCTGTCGAAAGTATCTTGCAAGCCAGCCAGCAACACGATCTGGTGGTGATGGGCACCCGCGGGCGCAGCGGGCTGGATCGGCTCCTGCTGGGCTCGATCACCGAGCGGGTGGCCCGCCTGAGCGCAAAACCAGTGCTGGTGATTCCCGGTGGTTTTACCCAAGGAGCTTCATGACAGGCCAGATACCCAAAGGCATTACCCAGGTAGAAGCAGAACATCGGCTGGCCCAGTATGGCCCCAACCGCCTGCCCGAGAAACCCCCAGAAGCGCTGTGGCGTAAGGTTTTGCGGCAGTTCCAAAGTCCCCTGATCTACATTTTGCTTTTTGCCCTGGCAGTGGACCTGGTTTTGTGGGTGCTCGAGGGCAGCCACGGCTTCCCTTTCGAGTCGCTGGCCATTGGGATTATCTTGCTGTTCAACGCTGGACTGGGGGTGTGGCAGGAAAACAAGTCGGAAGCTGCCCTGCACAAGCTCAAACAGATGGCTACTCCACGGGTCTGGGTGGAGCGGGATGGGCGCTGGCAGCAGATACCCAGTGACCTGCTGGTGCCAGGCGACCTGGTACGCCTCGAGGCTGGCGACCGGGTCCCCGCCGACTTACTTCTGCTGGAGGGCAGTGCCGCAGTAGACGAGTCGGTACTGACCGGCGAAAGCCTGCCGGTAGAAAAATCCCCAAGCGACGAGCTTTACGGCGGCACTTTGTTGGTAAGGGGCAGGCTTTATGCCCAGGTGGCGCGCACCGGTAGCCAGAGTGCCCTGGGCCGTCTGGCCCAGATGCTGGGTGATGTGCAGGCCGATCCCACCCCCCTGGAGCGCCGTCTGCGACACTTTGGCCACCAGATCGCCAGGGCGGTGCTGGGGGTGGCCTTTCTGGTGGCGCTGGGGGGGGTTATCTTCGAGGGCTGGCATCGCCTGGACGAGGTGCTGCTGTTCGCGGTAGCGCTGGCGGTAGCAGCCGTACCGGAGGGCCTCCCGGCGGTACTTACCCTGACCCTCTCGCTGGGGGTGGAGCGAATGGCCACCCGTAAGGCGGTGGTTCGCAAGCTCGCAGCAGTGGAGGCGCTGGGCTCCGTCACGGTGATTGCTACCGATAAAACCGGCACCTTGACCGAAAACCGCATGGAAGTACGCGCCCTGGACAGCCCCGACCTCCAGGCGGCCTACCGGGTGTGCGCCTTAGCCAACGATGCCGACCATCAGGCTGGCGATCCCATGGATCTGGCCCTGCTGGATTATGTGCGTGCTCGAGGGGTCGACCCCGAGGAGCTACGCATCCGGCTACCCCGCCATTCCGAGCGGCCGTTTGACAGCCAGCACAAGTTCATGCGGGTGACGGTACGCGAAGGCGCCCAAACCACCAGTTACCTCAAAGGCGCCCCCGAGGTGCTGCTGGCCCGCTGCGCCCTGAGCCAGGCCGAGCTCGAGTCCTGGCGCGAAAAAGCGGCGGCCTATGCCGCAGAAGGTTACCGGGTACTGGGGCTGGCCTGGGGCCAGGGAGAGCGGGAGAAGGACCTTCACTTCGCCGGCCTGGCCCTGTTCTGGGATCCTCCCCGGCCCGAGGTGCCAGGGGCCATCCGACAAGCCCAGGAGGCTGGTATCCGAGTGCTGATGATCACCGGCGATCACCCTGCCACGGCCCTGGCCATTGCCCACCAGGTGGGCATCCAGGGTGACCGGGTGCTTACCGGCGAGGACCTCGAGGACTTCACCCCTGAGGCCTTGCAGCAGGCCCTGGACGAGGTCAATGTCTTCGCACGGGTGCGGCCCGAGCACAAACTACGCCTGGTGGAAGCGCTTAAGGCCCGGGGTGAGATCGTGGCCATGACCGGGGATGGGGTCAACGACGCCCCTGCGCTCAAACGCTCGGATGTGGGGGTGGCCATGGGGCAGCGCGGCTCGGATGTGAGCCGCGAGGTGGCCGATCTGGTGCTCCTCGACGACAACTTTGCCACCATTGTGGCTGCCATCGAGGAAGGCCGCAGCATCTACGAAAACATCCAGAAGTTTATTCGCTTCCTTTTCTCCACCAACGTGGCGTTGGTGCTGCTGGTGCTGCTGGGACTTATGGCTGCGGTGGTGCTGGGTTTGCGCGATGCAGCGGGGGCTTTCTTCTTACCCCTCACGGCAGTGCAGCTTTTGTGGATCAACATTATTGCCGACGGCCCCCCGGCCCTGGCCCTGGGCGTAGACCGCAACCCAGGCGTGATGCGCCAGCGTCCCCGCGACCCCAAAGCCCCCCTGCTGGATGGCCCCTCGCTGGCCTTTATCCTGGTCACTGGGGTGGCCAAGGCCGTGCTGGGGGCCAGCTTACTGGTCTTCCTGTACTTGCGGGGGGCGGGCCTCGAGGTGGTGCGCAGCTCGGTTTTTCTATACGAATCGCTGGCCCAGCTCATCTTCGCCTACCCTTCGCGCAGCGTGCGTCTGTTACCTCTTCCCAACCGCTGGCTGGATTTGAGCATATGGGGCGCGGTGGCCCTGATGGTGCTGATCTTTGCCCTGCCACAAGGGCGGGTCTTGCTGGGGCTGGCACCTCTAAACCTCGATCAGACCGGCTGGGTAATAGCCACAACCCTCCTCACCTGGGCGGTAGCGGCAGTCATGGCCCGCTGGTTCCGCCAGCAATCCAGGTGACGACTCCCCGTTCTGAAGAACGGGGCTTCGCGGTTCTCACGGGACGGCCTACGCCGTACCCATCCCCGCAGGCTCCGTCCGAGCCCAGAAAGGACCTTGACACCCCGCTTCGCGGCGAAGAAAGCGTCTCCGTATCGGCAGGCGAGCGCAATGCTTCTAGCTCTGCCACGGGTGTTCGTTTGGAGTTTTACCCATCGGACTACCCGATGGAACCCCCTACTCCAAGTTTCAAGGTGCACGGGGAACGCTGTCCCCAAGGAGATGTTAGCACACATCTGCCGCCC
>NZ_JHVI01000013.1 GCF_000620065.1 Meiothermus cerbereus DSM 11376
CGGAGGGCTTGTTGCTCCTCCTGGTTCAGCAAGGCCCGCTTATCCCCTCCTGGGTTGTAGCGGTGCTTATCGATGAGCCCCTGGGGTCCCTCGGCGTTGTAGCGCCGGATGAGCTTGTAGACCCAGTTCTGGCTAAACCCGGTGGCCTGGCTCACTGCCCGGGTGCTGGGGCGGTTCTCCCGGGTCTGCTGGGCGTACAACCAGATCACCTGCCAGCGGGTCTTCTCCTTGGCATCCTTGCAGCTACGGTAGCGCTGTTCGAGTTCTTCCAGGCTCAGGTGGGCGTGTAGGGCTATGGCTTTGCTTGGCATGAGTTATTATCTACATAGATTTGGTATTACTGGCGTCCATCCCTGGGTTCACCATAGCACCCAAATGCGGGAGAGCAGGGTCATTTTGGCGTAGCGTACAATAACCCCGATGGTACGTTTTTCTGCCAGTGGGGTGCGCCTCGACCAGGCCCTGGCATTCGAGGCCAATACCTCGCGGGCCAAGGCCCAGGAGTGGATCGAAGCAGGCCTGGTAACGGTAGGGGGCAAGGTCGTTACCAAAGCCTCCTACAAGCTCAAGGGCGAAACCGTGGAGGTAGAGCCGCCACCGCCCCTTCCGGCCAGCGTGGCCGCCGAGGACATCCCGCTGCGGGTTTTGTACGAAGACCCCGACCTGATCGTGATCAACAAACCCGCCGGCATGATCACCCACCCCGCCCCCGGGGTCTACTCTGGAACACTGGTGAATGCCCTTCTGGGACGGTATGGGCTGGATGTCTCGCTGGGCGAGTCGGAAGAAGAAGGTGAGCTGCGCCTCAAAGCCCCCCGGCCCGAGCTGGTGCGCCCGGGGATCGTGCACCGCCTAGACAAGGACACCAGCGGGGTTATTGTGGTGGCCCGGCACGAAGCCGCCCACCGCCGGCTTTCCGAGGCTTTCGCCGGGCGCAGCATCTACAAGCGCTATATTGCCCTCACGGTGGGCATCCCGCGGGAGGGTATTCTGTCGGCTCCCATTGGCCGTCATCCGGTAGACCGCACCCGCATGCATGTGGGGGGTGTAGCGGCCCGGCACGCCCAGACCGAGTTTGAGGTGCTGGCGGTGGCCGAACCCCACGCCCTGGTCTCGGCCATCCTGCACACCGGACGCACCCACCAGATCCGGGTACACCTCAAGCACCTGCACGCCCCCATTCTGGGCGACGAGGTATACGGCAAGCCCTCTGACCTGATCGCGCGTCAGGCCCTACACGCCTACGAACTGCGCTTGCAACACCCTCGTACCGGCAAGTACCTGCACTTTGTGGCCCCTATCCCCCCCGATATGGTGCGGGCCTGGGAGCGGTTGGGCGGGGTCTGGCCGGCGGATTTGCACACCGAGGGGCTCGAGGCCGACGCAGTGGGGCCGTTTCGCTGAGGTTGGACGGCAGAGGCCTTGAAGCCAGAATAGCTGGCGCGGTGAGCTTCGGTCTTCCAAAGGACAGCCGCTCGAGGTTTTTTAGCGGAGCACTCGGTCTGGTAAACAGACCCTCTATTTCCCGTGCAGGCTATGCCAATTGGGCTTCCACGCCTGGTTGCTTGATTTGTGGGCTCGGGTTGGGAATACTGGGGTCAAGCAAAAGCCCAGGAGGCATGGTATGAATGTAGTGTTTCTCTCCCCCCATTTCCCCCCCAACTTCTGGCCGTTTTGTGTGCGTTTGCGTGAAGCGGGACACAACGTGCTGGGCCTGGCCGATGCCGAATACGACGCGCTGCGCCCCGAGCTAAGGCAGGCCCTCACGGAGTATTACAGGGTTTCCGATATGCACAACTACGACGAGCTGGTGCGGGCGCTGGGCTACTTTACACACCGCTACGGCAAGCTCGACCGGCTCGACTCCATGAGCGAGTACTGGCTCGAGACCGAGGCCAGGCTGCGCGAAGACTTTAATATCTTCGGCCTGCGGCCCCAGGATATGGACCGCGTGAAGCGCAAGTCGGTCATGAAGCAGTATTTTCAGCAGGCCGGGCTGCGGGTGGCGCGGGGCCGGGTCTGCCGCACGGCGGTAGAAGCCCAGGATTTTGTAGAAGAGGTGGGCTATCCGGTGGTAGCCAAGCCCGATATTGGGGTGGGCGCGGCCAAGACCTACAAGATCACCAACGACGCCGAACTTATGGACTATATCGCCACCAAACCCCCGGTGGACTACATTATGGAAGAGTTCATCCCCGGCAGAATCATCACCTACGATGGTCTGACCGATATCGAGGGTAACGTGGTATTCGATAGTTCGCTCGAGTACTCCAAGGGCGTGATGGAGGTGGTCAACCAGGACACCGACATCTACTACTACATGGTGCGGGAAATACCGGAAGACCTGCGCGAGGCCGGCCGCAAGGTGGTGGAGGCCTTCCATGTGCGCGAGCGCTTTTTCCACTTCGAGTTCTTCCGCCTGGAAGATGGCTCCCTGATGGCGCTGGAGGTGAACATGCGCCCCCCAGGCGGCCTGACCATCGACATGTTCAACTACGCCAACGACATGGACATATTCAAGGAATGGGTCAACGTGCTCACCTACGGTCGCGTGAGCCAGCAGGCCCAGCACCCCTACTTCTGCACCTATGTGGGCCGCAAAGACCACATCCACTACAAGCGTTCGCACGAACAGGTACTGGCCGAGTTTGGCCCCCTGATCGCCCACCATGAGCGCATCAGCGGCATCTTTGCCGGGGCCATTGGCAACTACGGCTACATCCTGCGCCACCCCGACCTGACCATCCTGCTGCAAGCCGCCCAGGCCATCCAGGAACGGGCCTAGCCAAGGAGTTTCGCATGTACACCGAGTATCACAAATGGTATAGCCCGGCCCTGGGGCACGAGATGGAGCTCAAACTGTACGGCCACTACGGCCAGCCGGTGCTGGTCTTTCCGGCCCAGAACGGGCGCTGGTACGACTGGGAAGGCCACGCCGGGATGGCCCAGGCCCTGGCCCCCATGATTGAGGCGGGGCGGGTCAAGTTTTTTTGCGTGGACGGCATTGACTGGCAGAGCTGGACCAACCAGAGCATCCCCCCGGCTGAGCGGGCCCGCCGCCACAACGACTACGACGCCTACATCATGCAGGAGGTGGTTCCCTTTGTGCAGAAGAACACCGGCCTGCCCACCCTGTGGGTCACGGGGTGCAGCATGGGGGCCCTGCATGCGGCCAACTTCTTCTTCAAATACCCCGAGGTATTCGACGGCCTGATTGCCATATCTGGGTTGTATCAGGTGGGTGGCTTTGTGGGCGATGCGGGCAGCATGGACGCCTACTTCAACTCGCCCTTGTGGTATTTGCGTAACCTGACCGACGAAGCCAAGCTCGAGGCCTACCGGCGCAACAAGATTGTGTTTGCGGTGGGCCAGGGACGCTGGGAGGAAGAGTGCCTGCGCGACACCCGCCAGATGCAAGAGCTGCTGCAACAAAAGGGCATCTATGCCACCTTCGACTACTGGGGCCACGACGTGGACCACGACTGGCCCTGGTGGCAGAAGATGCTGCCCTATGAGCTACAGCGCCTAGGGGTATGATATGAACCCCGCCCGAATCGTTTCGTTATGGACAGGTCAGAGCACCCTGGTTGTTCGAGCTAATGCTGCCCGTGCTTCAGGCGGGGGCCCCAGAAAAAAGAACAAATCAAAGACATCTCTTATGACTCGGGGGTTTTTTTCTCCACCGACTCGAGCCGGTGGTTGGCCCGGTAGTGCCCGGCCAGCTCGTCTATGTAGGTCTCCTCGCAGGGCTTAACCCCCGCCAGGTAGGCCGCGCGGCCCAGGGCGTGGGCGGCTACCGGCGCGGTCAGGATAATGAAGGCCAGGGCCGAGAGGGCCCGGGCCGCCACCGAGAGCTCCTGGTAGAACACCGCCACCGCCACCAGAATCAGGCCCACCCCCAGGGTACCGGCCTTGGAGGTGGCGTGCATGCGGTTGTACAGGTCGGGCATCCGCACCACTCCAATGGCCGCAATAAACAGGAAGAACACCCCACCCAGTACCAGGACATACACCAGCCACATTTGCATCTCAGTCCCCCTTCTGGCCCCGGTACTCGATGTAGCGGGCCAGCCCCAGCGTGGCCAGGAAGGCAAACAGAGCCAGCGCAATGGCGACATCTAAAAAGGCCGTCTGGCCACTGACCAGGGCATACAGGGCGGCCAGGGCCACCGAGACCGAGGTAATCAGGTCGAGGCCCACCACCCGGTCGGGCAGGGTAGGCCCCTTAACCAAGCGATATAGGGCAAAGGGCAGGGTCAGCATCAAGGCCAGCAGCATGGCCTCCAGAAAACTCATCGGGTTACCTCCAGAACGGCTTTTTCCAGGCTTTCGTGGGTAGATTCGATCACCTTTTGTGGGTCGTCCACAAACATCCCGTGCACATACAGCACCTTGCGGTCAGAAGAGACGTCCAGGCTCAGGGTGCCCGGTGTGAGGGTAATCAGGTTGGCCAGGAGGGTGATCTCGAGGTCGGTTTTAACCTCCAGTGGATAGGCGATAATGCCCGGCCGGATGGGCAGGCGGGGGGAGAGCACCGCCCGGGCCACCCGCAGGCTCGAGAGCACAATCTCCCACAGCATCAAGAGCACAAAACGGGGCAGCTTCCAGGCCAGGGTGAAGTAGCGCTGGGCCTGCGGGTCGAAGAGGGGGCGGGCCAGCAGCAGAATCAGGAAGCAGATGGCAAAGCCCACCAGAAAGTTTGCAAGGGTAAAAGCCTCGGTCACGGCCATCCAGAAGATGGTCAAAACCACGTTGTAGACAAAGGCCCTCATCGGCTCACCCCCAGCACCGCCTCAATGTAGCCGGCGGGCTCGAGCAGCTCCCGCGCTGCCGCCAGCGAGAGTCCCAGAAGCGGCTCGGCCCACAGCCCGATGCCCAGCGTCAGTAGGGCCAGCAGGGCTACCGGCAGCACCAGCCCCCCCCAGCCAGACGATGCGTCCGTGGCCTGGGGGGCATTCTTCCAAAAAACCTCGGCGAAGACCAAACCCATCGAGAGCAGGGTCAACAGGCCCACCAGCAGGGCTACCCCCACAATCCCATACTGCCCGGCCTGCAACCCCGCCGCCACCAGGGTAAACTTGGCCCAGAAACCCGAAAAAGGCGGCAGCCCCGCCAGCGAGAAGGCCGGCAGCAAAAACAGCACCGCCAGCCAGGGAAAGGGCCGGTACAGCCCGCCCATCCGCACCAGCACGGTGGTGCCCTGGAGGCGCTGCAGCAGACCCGCCAGCAAAAACAGGGCTGCGATGACAACCATGTGGTTGAGGGCGTAAAAGACCGAGCCAGCCAGGGCCAGCGGGGTCAGGATGCCCAGCCCCATCAGCATATAGCCGATGTGGCTCACCAGCTGGAACGACAAAAGCCGCCTGAGTTCCCCCTGGGCCAGCGCCATCAACACCCCCAGCAAGAGCGTAAAACCGGCAATCCAGAGAATCAGGTTATGGGTAAACCCGGTGTCCTGGGTGAAAAGCAGGGTAAAGACCCGGATCAGGGCATATACCCCCACCTTGGTCAGGAGCCCGGCAAAGAGGGCCGAGATCATCACCGGTGGGGCCGGGTAGGAGGCCGGCAGCCAGAAGAAAAAGGGAAAGACTGCGGCCTTGAGGCCAAAAGCTGCCAGAAAGAGCATGGCCAGCGCGCTCAAGAGCCCAGGGTGGACGGCCCCGACCCGGGTGGCCAGGTCGGCCAGGTTTAAGGCCCCGGTGGCCCCGTACAGGAGGCCCACCGCCACCAAAAACAGGATGGAGGACAGGAGCGAGACCGCGAAGTATTTGACCCCTCCGGCCAGCTGGGCCTGGCTGCCCCCCAGGATCATCAGCACGAAGGAGGCCAGCAGGAGCACCTCGAACCAGACGTATAGGTTGAACAGGTCGCCAGTCAGGAAGGCCCCATTCACCCCGAAGAGCAGCAAGTGGGCCAGGGCGTAGTAGCCCTGCGCCTCGCGGGCCGGGTCGCCTTCATTCAGGGCATACAGGGCCACCGCCACCGCCACCACCCCGGTGGCGAGCACCATCAGGGCCGAGAGGTGGTCGGCCACGAAGGTGATGCCGAAGGGGGCCGGCCAGTTGCCAATCTGGACGGCCTGGATGCCCCGCTGGTGGATCTGGATGAGCAGGGCCACGGCTGCGGCCAGCAAGCCCAGAGCGCCCGCCAGACCCAGCAGGCGCTGGGCGGAGCGGTGGGCCACCACCAGGCACAAAATGCCGGTGGTGAGCGGAACCAGCAAGGGAAGCACCAAGAGCCAGCTCATGGGCGCTCACCCTCCCATCGCACCTCGTCCACCGGCGAGGGGGCCGGGGCCGGCTCCAGGGTCTCGGGGATCGCCTCGGCGCTGAGGGTACCGAGTGCCTCCTGGGCCCGGAAGAACAGCACGATGCCGAAAGCCGCCAGGGCAAAGCCAATCACGATGGCGGTGAGAATCAGAGCCTGGGGTAAAGGGTTGGCGTAGGGTTCCATCACCGCACCGCTGGGCTGCACCAGGGGCGGGAACTGGCTGCCCAGGCGGCCTGCGGTAAAGATGAGCAGGTTGGCGGCGTTGCCCAGCACCAGAAAGCCAATCAGAAACTGAATCAGGTGGGGCCTGAGCATCAGATAGACCCCCACCGCCATCAAAGCGCCCACCAAAAACGAGAGCAAAACTTCCATTAGAGGCCCTCCGGACGGGCCGAAGACTCCTCGAGCCCAAAGATAGCCGAGAGGAGCGCCCCAAACACGGTCAGGTAGACCCCGATGTCGAAGATCACCGGCGTACCAATCTTCACGCCCAGCACCTTGAACCACTGCCCGGTCATGAAGGGCTCGGCCTGAAGCAGGGCCGGCAGGCCGCTCAACAGGGCCAGCAGCAGGCCCCACCCCACCAGCCTTAAAGGGGGCAGGGGCAACAGCTTGCGGGCCGCGGCCAGGCCGTGCGCCAGGGCAAACAGCGCATAGGCCCCCACCGCCACCAGGGCCCCGATAAAGCCCCCGCCCGGCTCGTTGTGGCCGCGCAGCAGTAAAAAGACCGAGAGCAAGAGCAAAAGGGTAAAGAGGAACCTCGAGGTGGTCTTCAGGATCAGGGTGTTCACGGCTTCTCCTCCCGCTTCCGTCGACTAGAAAGGGACGATCCTCTATGGCGCTTCACCAAGAGGGCCCAGACCCCCAGCCCGGCCAGCCCCACCACGGTTATCTCGCCAAAGGTGTCCAGGCCGCGGAAGTCTACCAGAATCACGTTTACGATATTGCGCCCAAAGCCTTCGGGCAGGCTCTTCTGGGCAAAAAACTGGCTCAGGTGCAGCTCGAGCGGCTGTGTCAGCATCCCCAGCATCAAGAGGGTGACCATACCCCCAAAGCCCAGGGCTACGGCCTTGTCCAGCCAGCGCCCATGCGGCACCGGCCCAATGTTGCGGATTTGCAGCAGCACCAAAGCGATCAGGATGGCGGTTAGGGTCTCCACCAAAAACTGGGTGATGGAGAGGTCGGGCGCGTTTTGCAGCAGGAAGACCAGGGCCACCCCCGCCCCCACCATGCCCAGCACCACCACCATCGCCAGGTGGGAGCGCAGCCGGAGGGCAAAAAGCGCCCCCAGGAGCATCAGCCCCAGCAGCAAGACCTGCGCGGGGGCGGGGCTCGAGGCCTCCTCCGGCCAGAAGACCTGGCCGCCGCGCAGGAGCGCCAGCCCCACCAGCGTCACCAGACCCGCAAATATCCAGACCAGGTAAGCCCTGAGCGAGCCGCTTTGCAGCAGGCGCTCTACCCCTACTGCCGCTCGCATGAGACCCCGCAGAAGGGCCACATAGGCGCTTTCCGGGCCAGGAAGGGGCTCCTGGGCCATCCAGGCCTGCAGGCGGGGGTAGAGGAAATAAAGCCCCATGCCCAGCAAAACCGTAAGCAGGCTTAGGAGCAAGGCCAGGTTGAAGCCAGGCCAGAGCTTCAGGTGATAGGCCACGGCCTGGCCCTTGACCGAACTGGCCACCGCCTCGGCCAGGGGGTTATAAAGCCCAGGAAACAGGCCCAGCAGGAGCCCCAGCCCCGCCAGCACCATAGGCCCCAGCCACAGGCTGGGCGGCCCCTCGTGCACCCCCTGGGGCGGCTGGCCGCGAAAGAAGGGCACCACCAGCAGCAGGGCCAGCATGGCCCCCACCGCAAAGCCCAGCACCGCCAGCCCCACCATCCAGGCTGGGGCGGCTTGCAGCGCGGCCACATACAGCACCTCCTTACCGATGAAGCCCAGCACCGGCGGCAAACCCGCCAACGAAAGGGCCGCCAGCACCACCGCCACCCCGGTGAGGGGCATCACCCGGAAGAGGCCCGCAAGCTGGGTAACATCGCGCGAGCCGGCCTCGTGGTCTACTGCGCCCGCAGCCATAAAGAGCCCGCCCTTATACAGCGAGTGGGCCAGCAGGAAGGTGGCAAAGCCCATGGCTGCGTAGTAGTCGGTGAGGGGCACCATCCCGATGGCAAAGACCAGTGCCCCCAGCGCGGCTACGGTGGAGTAGGCCAGCAGGCGCTTGAGGTCGGTGTGGCGGAAGGTGAGGGTGGCCCCGGTCAGCAGGGTGGCCAGCCCAAAGGTCATGAGGGCCGCGCTCCAGACCTCGCTGCCGCCCAGGGCCGGCTGGAGCCGGGCCAGCAGGTAGACCCCTGCCTTGACCATGGTGGCCGAGTGCAGGTAGGCCGAGACCGGGGTGGGGGCCTCCATGGCGTTGGGCAGCCAGAAGTGGAAGGGAAACTGCGCCGACTTGGTAAATGCCCCCAGGAGCACCAGGATTAAAGCAGGCATGTAGAGCACATGCCCGCGCAGCACCTCGCCCTTGCTCAAGAGCTCGGAGATTTCCCAACTACCGCCCATCCCAGCCAGCAGAATGAGCCCGGCCAGTAAAGCCAACCCTCCGCCCGCCGTGACCAAAAGGGCCTGGGTGGCAGCCCGGCGCGACTTGAACTCGCTGTGGTTGAAGCCAATCAGCAGGTAGGAGGTGAGACTGGTCAGCTCCCACATCACGAACAGGGTCACGATGTTGTCGGCCAGCACCAGCCCCAGCATGGAGGCCATGAAGAGCAAAATGACCAGGTAGAACCGGCCCAGATCCGGGTGACCCTTCAGGTAGCCGCCGGAGTAAATCACAATAAAGGTGCCGATGCCGGTGATGAGCAGGGCGAACAAGAGCGAAAGCCCGTCCAGATAGAAGGAAAAGTTGACCCCCAGGCTGGGCACCCAGGCCACCCCCTGCCGCACGGTCTGGCCTGCCACCACTGTGGGCAGCAGGCTGGCGAAGTAGGCCGTAAGGCCCAGCGGCAGGAGGGCCAGCACCCAGCCCGCGGCCTGGCCCAGCCAGCGGTAAAACCACGGCGCAGTAAGAGCCCCCAAAAAAGCGATTGCTGTAGCGACAACCATAGATTGCTCCGGTATAACCCCCCCCACAACATAACAAAGGGCAGAGACCTTTGACAGTCTCCACCTTGAAGTGCTGCACGCAGGCAGCTCGAGTTTTTCAGGGCGCATTATACCTGGTCAGGCAGGGTTGGCGACCCCCGAGGTTGTCTGCCAGGCAAATCGAACCCACCTCTGCGCTACACTACCGGCGCCCGCCCCAGCATGCGGTGTACCGCCCGGCCCAGGCGTTGGATACCTTCTTCGATTTGCTCTTGAGAGGCGCTGGAGTACGAAAGCCGCAGGGTATTTTTGCCGCTGCCGTCGGCAAAGAAGGGCTGCCCCGGTACGAAGGCCATCTTCTCCTCTACGGCCTTTTTGAGCAGCTCGAGGCTATCCAGCCCGGCGGGCGCGGTGAGCCAGAAGAACATGCCCCCCTCCGGCACAATCCAGCCCATGTCCTCGGGCATGTATTTCTGCAGGGCCTGAAGCATCCAGTTACGGCGGGTCTGGTAGGTCTGGCGAATTTTGTCAATCTGGGCGCGATACCACTCGTTATCCTGGATGAGTTCATGAACCAGCATCTGGTTCAGGGTGGGCGAGTGCAGGTCGGCCCCCTGCTTGGCAAAGGTGATCTTCTGGATGACGGGCTTGGGCCCCACCACCCAGGCCACCCGCAGGCCCGGCGCCAGGGTCTTGGAGGTGGTGGAAAGGTAGACCACGTTGCCCCCACCCTGTTCCTGGTCGAGGGCAAAGAGCGTGGGCAGGGGCCTGCCGTCGAAGTACAGCTCGGCGTAGGCGTCGTCTTCCAGGATGGGGGTGCGGTACTTGCGCGCCAGCTCGACCAGGGCCTTGCGGCGCTCCAGGCCCATCAGGCGACCCGAGGGGTTCTGGAAGGTGGGCAGCACATACATAAACTTGACTGTATGGGCTTTGAGGGCAGCCTCGAGCTGGTCGAGCTCGAGGCCCTCATCATCCATGGAAACCGAGACATACTCAGGTTCGTAGGGGTTGAAGGCGCTCAGGGCCCCCAGGTAGGTGGGAGCTTCCACCAGCACCCTCGAGCCGGGGTCAATCAGCACCTTGCCCACCAGATCAAGACCCTGCTGTGAACCCGAGACAATCTGCACCTGGTCGGGGGTGGTGCCAGGCAGCCGGCTGGCGATCCACTCCCTGAGGGGCAGGTAGCCCTCGGTGGTACTGTACTGGAGGGCCTGGGCTCCGTGTTTTTGCAGGATGCGCTGGGTGGCCTCGCCGATGCGCTGTATAGGGAACAGGTCGGCAGCCGGGAGCCCCCCGGCAAAACTGATAAAACCCGGCTGGGTGGTCAGCTTCAGAATTTCACGGATGGTCGAGGCCTGGATGCGCTGTGTTCGGGCCGCAAAGCGGTCATCAAAGTTGGCTTCTAGGTTTTCCACCCTTCCAGTCTACTCCTGGTATATGACGCTTTGTATAACTTCTGCCGCAAAGGCGTTAGGAAAAAACCTCCAAGGGTCTACATGTCCTTGCCGGGTGCCTAGCGCGACAGGCGGGGATCGAGGAAGAGCGGCTCGGGCTCACCGATCCGTACCTCACTCATGGCGGGATGACGGGGGTTGAACAACAGGTTGAATTCCTTTGGAACCACCGCCGAAGGCACCCGCAGGGCCACTGAGCGCAGGCCCAGGGCCCATTCGCTGCCCAGCCTCTGGGTGGACTCGGGGTAGGGTTCGGGTAGCTGCTGCCAGTCGGGGGGCAGATCGGTCAGGGTCTCGAGGTGGGCCTCGGGGATCTCCACCTCGATAGCTACAAACGCGGCCAACTGGGCCCGGTCGTCCAGGTGCACCAGCACCTCCAGGATGCCGGCGGAGAGGTGCTCGGCCAGGTAGACCACCGGGACGCCCTGGCGGTTCCAGCGTCCGGGATTCCGGGCTGCCCCTTCCCCGCTGAAGGCGGCGTGGGCGTATTTACGGGAGGCGATGCGCCAGGCCTTCACGTTACCAGGCCGTCCTCCAGGCGGCCCAGCAGGTGCTCCACGGCCTGGAAGCCGGGCTCGGTGTCAAGGTAGGCGAGGGGGCTCGAACCGTGCAGGAAGACCTTGGGGCCCTTCATCCAGGCGGCGGCCAGGTGGGGCGAGCCGAAAAGCGTCTCGGCGCGGCGCAGCAGGTAGATCACCTTGTACAGCCGGTTGGACTGCTCGCGCGAGAGGCGGCCCAGGGCCTTGTAGCGGTGGAGGCTGCTCCGGGGGATACCGGCGGCTTCCAGCACCTCCACCTGGCCCAGGCCGTAGTGTCGGGCCACCTCGGCAACGAGTTCGACCGGCAAGCCCTCCCGAACGCTTGCTACGTCATCCGGCGAGCCGTCAAAGCGAAGGACGGGCATGGTTTTCATATGGAACATTATGATGTTCCAAATTGCACCAGTCAACAGACCACCTACGGGTCGGCCCTGGAGGCCGCTAGCCTGTCCTCGAACTCACCCGCCCGCTATCGGTGAAACTCCGGCTCAAAGAGCCGGGCGTACTCGTCCAGAGCAAAGCGGTCGGTCATGCCGGCGATGTAGTCGCAGGCCGCGCGGTGGATGCCCTCGGCCTCGGCGGCTTGTTGCACCTGGGGGGGCAGGATGCGGGGGTCTTGGGTATAGGCCTCAAAGAGTTTTTCCAGCACAAAGCGCGACTTGCCCACCTGCCGCACCACGTAGTAGTGGTGGTAGAGGTTGGCATAAAGGAAGTCGCGCAGTTCGTGGAGCCGCTGGGTCAGGGTCTCGGAGTAAACCGCCAGGGGTGCGGGGTGGTGGCGCACAGCCTCGAGGCTGCCAATCCCGTGCTGCTCTAAGAGCGCATGGGTGGCGCCGATGGTGTCGCTGATGATCAGGCCCAGGAGTTCGCGGATAAAGATCCGGCGGCTCATCTCGTCGAAGCGGTCGGGGTGCAGGCCCAGCTCACCCAACAAATCCCGCAGTAGTTCAACCTCCCAGAGCTGGCCGGCTGTCAGCAGGCCTGAGCGCAGGCCATCGTCGAGGTCGTGGGCGTTGTAGGCAATCTCGTCGGCCAGGTTCACGATCTGGGCCTCGAGGCTGGGGCGCAGGTGGGGCTCGTAGCCCTGGGCATCGGGCAGGTCGTAGCGGGTCTCGTGTTTGACGATGCCCTCGCGGGTCTCCCAACACAGGTTGAGACCGCGAAAGCCGGGGTAGCGCTGCTCGAGGTGGGTCACGATGCGCATGGACTGTTTGTTGTGGTCGAAGCCGCCGTGTCCCTGCATCAGACCGTCCAGCACCGCCTCGCCCGAGTGCCCAAAGGGCGGGTGGCCGAGGTCGTGGGCAAAGGCGATGGTCTCGGTAAGCTCCTGGTTGAGCCCCAGGGCCCGGGCGATGGAACGGGCCACTTGGGCCACCTCGAGGGTGTGGGTCAGGCGGGTGCGGTAGTAGTCGCCCTCGAAGTTCACAAAGACCTGGGTTTTGTACTGCAAGCGGCGAAAGGCCGTGGTGTGATTCACCCGGTCACGGTCTTTCTGGAAGGGGGTGCGGTAACGCGACTCGGGCTCGGGGTGCTCGCGTCCGCGGCTTTGGCCGGACTTTACCGCATAGGGGGCCAGGGTCTGGGCCTCGAGGGCCTCGAGGCGCGCACGCTCGAACAACATGCCCTCAGTCTACGCTTGCCCCTTTAGCGCTGACAAACTGCGCTCGGGAAAACATGGCCATGTGAACGACTACCCACTTGCAAAAAAAGCTCGAGCCATCTAACATTCCGGAAAAAGCTCGAGGAACCTATATGTCGGTTATTTGCACGGAGGGTATTGTGAACCTTGTTGGGAAAGGGGGACGTTTTGGGTGATAAAGCTTATAGTTTTTTTAGCGAATGCATTGTGGGGAGTTATGAGACAAAATGTTGCTAAATCACTAGTTAGCCGCTGCGAGGCTCTTTACGACAAGTGACAGTCTAGCGGTACGCCCAACTCGGAGTATAGTCGCCATGGGACTCTTGACCTTCAGCATCAACGTCACCCTCGACGGTTGCGTCGACCACCGAGAAGGAACTGCCAACGAAGAGACCCACGCTTTCTTCACCCGCCTCATGGACGAGGTAGGGGCGATGCTTTGGGGCCGCGTCACCTACGAGATGATGGAGAGCTACTGGCCGGCGGTCGCTCGCGGCGACCTGGAGGCACCGCCGGCAATGCGCGAGTGGGCGGTTAAACTGGAGGCCAAGCCGAAGTACGTGGTGTCGTCGACGCGAACGGACTTCCCGTGGACCAACAGCCACCACATCGCCGGCGACTTGCGCACGGCCGTGCAGAAGCTCAAGGACGCGACCCCGGCCGGCGTGCTCCTCTGTAGCGGCAAGCTTGCGGCGGAGCTGGATCGGCTGGATCTGATCGACGAGTACAAGTTCCTCGTCCACCCCAGAATCGCCGGTCACGGCCCGACGCTGTACCAGAGTGGACTGCCCAGCACGCGATGCCTCGAGCTGGTCTCGGCGATGCCGCTCCGCAACGGTGCGGTCGCTCTGCACTACCGGCGCGTGCTGGGCTAACAAGGGGTTGCAGCGGACGGCCCGCCGCTGAACCCGAGGGTTGACCGGTTCAACGTCGCTTGTCTTCCTCGAGCACCCTTTTTTCTATGGCGAAAGGTTTAGTTCTCGGCGCTTATGCAGGGGCCGTGTAGGCAAGCCCTCATGTAATTTGTGGTGGCTCGAGGTATCACGGTCTGGATGATGCGCGTTCTATTCAGTCTGATGGCCCTGCTGGCTTTGTCGGCCTGTGCGCCCACCGTAGCAGAGGTGCGACGCTTCGATTTGATTGTGCAGAACCAGTGCACCGGCCCCAACCAGACGGTATTCTTTTACATCAATGGCGAGTTTATCGGAACCGTGCGGGGCTCGAGGCTCTTTCCCAGCCTGCGCGAAGGCCGCTACGAGCTGCGGGCCGAGGGCACCCAGCCCGGCCAGCCGGGGCATCTGCGCTTTAGCCGCTCGCTGGTGCTCAACAAGGACACCGTCTGGACGCTGTGTCCGTAGCACCAGGGACGATCCCCTTCGGGACGGAGTTCACTCCGTACACCAGGGGGACGATCCCCTTCGGGACGGAGCCTGCTCCGTGCACCAAAAGGTTCAGTCCTGGCCCTGCAGGCCGGCTATTAGCTTGTCCAGGTCGGCCTGGGTGGTGTAGTGGGCGATGGAGGCCCGGAGGGCCCCGTCGGGCCACAGGCCCAGGGCCTGCATGGGCATGGTGGCGTAGTAGTGTCCGGCGGCCACCCCCACCCCCAGTTTTGCCAGCCGTTCGGCCACAGTCATGGGGGGCTGACCCGGCAGATTGAAACAGAAGGTTCCTACCCGCCCTTGGGGGGTGGGCATCCCGTACAGTTGGAGGCCGGGAACACTCTGGAGCCGCTTTAGGGCCTGGTCTACCAGGGGTTGTTCGATGGCCTCAATCTGCCGGTAGGCTGCCTGCAAGCCCTCGCGCCCTGGTTTTCCGTCCCCCAGCACACTTCTCAAGTAGTCCAGGGTTCCCAGCCAGCCGGCCATACACTCGTGATTGTTGGTGCCCGGCTCAAACTTGAGCAAGCTGTCGTCGGGGATGAACCAGAGCTTGTCGGTGGGGAGCTGCCCAATCAGCTCCTCGCGTACATAGAGGAAAGCCAGGTGGGGGCCAAACACCTTGTAAGCCGAGAAAAAGGCCATGTCCACCGCGGTGGCCTGCACGTCGGGCAGGTGGTGGGGGCTGTAATGCACCATGTCGGTGATGCACCAGGCCCCTACCGAGTGGGCAATTTCGGCGGCGGCGGCCACATCCGGGGTGGTGCCCAACGAGTTGGCCGCCGAGGTGACCGCTACCAGCCGGGTTCGGGGCGAGACCAGCGCCCTGAGGTCGGCAGGTTCCAGCCGCCCGCCTTCCGCCCAGCGGGCCTTCCAGACCTTGAGCTGCACGCCTTTTTCGGCCAGGTTGCGCCAGGGCGAGGCGTTGGCCTCGTGCTCGAGCTCGGAAATCACCACCTCGTCGCCTTCGCCCCACAGCCGGGCAAAAGCCCGCGCAAGGATAAAGGTAAGGGCGGTAGCGCTTGGCCCAATCGCCACTTCGCTGGGCTTGCAGTTGAAAAAGGCCGCGGTTTCTTCCCGCGTCCGTTCACGCACCGCGGTGGCGGCCTGTGAGCCGGGGTAAGGCATGCCTACGTTGCAGCTCGAGGTCGCCAGAAACTGCGCCATGCCTTCGATGCACTGCTGGGGAACCTGGGCCCCAGCAGCGTTGTCCAGAAAACTAAAGCCTCCGGCCAGGGCGGGGAAATGGGATTGTATGGGCATGCCTGATTCTATAGCGGTTTTCGCGTCCCAGCACCTGCTTTGCAGACTACCAGGGGTCAGAAAGGCCAGGGCCAGCCGGGATAATGCCTACCCCAGTAGCAGACTTTGCGGTAAGCCCGTGGTGACGGCCTTTACGCAGGCTTAACCTGGATGAGGTAGCCTTGGTCTAGGAGGTGAGAGTTATGTGGGGATGCGGCTGGGGATACATGGGCTGGTGAGGACCCCTTCCAGCTACACCGGGGAGCTGAGGAAGGAAACCTTCAGCGTACAGGTGCTGGAGGGAAACAAAGAGGTGTTGCGAGCGGAGGTGCGCACCGGCGAGGACGGGTTCTTTGAACTCTGGCTTCCCCGGAACAAGGTGTATGTCCTCGAGGTCCGGCAAGGAAGCTGGACAGCCCGGGGGGAGGTCGCTACCCATGCCCAAAACCCCACCTGCCTGACCACCTTCCGCCTGGTAATACCAGATTCGGTTAGTTCGTCACCGAACGGTGACGAACTAACCCGACCGAAGGGATACGCTTTCTTCGCCGAGCGCAGCGAGGGGTGTGCTCTAGGATTCAAAAAGATAGCCTCTTAGCGCTTTTTGTTTGAAGATTATCTTTTTGAATCCGGTACAAGGGAGTAAATCCTGGGAGCGAGTGGGCATCCACAAGGGCGCTCTTCACAAATATTGAGCTGTTCACAACTTGATTGCTTTGTCCTGAACAGCACAGTTGCCTCCCGAATGGGAGGCAACGCCTGTGAAAAATGCGAAAGGGGGCTGGCAACGCCCAGCCCTGGGTTCCTTTCTTTCTAACCAACCCTCTACCCCACCACCTCCAGCCGGGCATAGCGCAGGGCCAGTCTGCGAATGCCATCGCCAAAGGCAACCGTGGCTACCCCGTCGTCCAAACCAACCACCAGCCCTATGCCAAGCTGGGTGTGTCGCACTTTTTGCCCCACCCGGAGCGTGGGCTGGGCAGAAGAAAGCGGCCTGAGGAGGAAGCGCTCGAGGTCGGCGAACTCTCCTTCCTGCCCCTCCCCCATTGCCACATCGAAGGCCTCCCACACCTTCCTGGCCTCGTCTGTGAGGCCCAGTGCTTCCGTCCAATTTTTGGCTTCAGCATAGGCAAACAGGCGCAGCACCTTAGCGGCAACGCCCCTGGCCTGCTGGGCGTTCCACCACTGGTACAAGTAGCGCTCTAGGCCCAGCTTGTGGGCCCCCAGGGCCAGGGCCAGGGTCTGGGCGGTGGAGAGTTCTTCTGGGGCACAGGCCAGGGCCGCCCCCACCCGCTCCACCGCCTGTAGTGTCTGCTGGTACTCGGCCTCCTGCAAAAAAGGCGAGATGGGCAGACTGGACAGGGCATAGAGATAGGTGTGCTGCGAACTTCGGGTCAGGGCCACGTAAAACAGACGGCGCTCCTCCTCGAGGTTCTCCGCGCCGCTATAGGGCAGGGTGCCCTCGTTGCAGTCGGGGATGAAGACCAGGGGCCACTCCAGGCCCTTGGCCCGGAAGATGGTCATTAGGCTGACCCGCTCGCGGGGGTCCAGGGCGGGGTCGTCGCCCAGGTGTTCCTGGGCCAGCCGCTCAAGGTGCAGAAGCAGCTCTCGCACGCTCCCTTTGTCGCGGGCGTACTCCAGAAAAGCCCGCAACCCCTCAGCCTTGCCTGCCCCTACCTCGTAGAAACCGGAGGAGGAAAGCAGGTGGCGGCAGTAGTCCAGACGGGCCTCGAGGGCCTCCAGCACCGCGTGGGCCGAAGCCCGCTCCACAGCCCCCGCCAGCCACTCGAACACATCGGCCAGCTCGCGCAAGCGCCGTGCTACCCGCTCCTCTGCCCCGGCCATCGCGGCCCTGAGCGCCTCCACCAGCGGGGCCCCCCGCTCCACCTGCCGCCAGATGGCATCGGCCAGGGCGCGGGTCAGGTAGCGTTTGGGGGTGTTGTAGACCTGCAGCCACAGGCGCTTCGCGTTATCGGTGCCGGGGTTCAGGGCCAGCTGCAGGTAGGCCAGCAAAACCTGAATCTCCGGACGCTGGTAGAAGGGCGTGCTGCCCACCACCCGGTAGGGAATTTGCCGCTCTATCAGGCATTGCTCGAGGTAGGGGGTCTGGGCGTACAGCCGCAACAGTACCACCATCTCGGAGGGCTTATACCCCTCGGCCAGCAGCCCCGCCATATCACTTACCAGGCTCTGGGCCTGGGCGGGCATATGGGGTTCCAGGCGAATATGCACCCTGCCTTCAAAGCCTTTGGTCAGGCTCAGGCGCTTAGACTCGCGCTGCTGGTTCTGCGCAATCACCCGCCCGGCCAGCACCACCTGCGGCGCAGGGCAGCGGAAGGTGTCGCGGATCAGGTATTTTTGCGCCCCATAGCGCTGGGCGAACTCGAGGATGAAGCGCGGGCTGGCCCCCCGCCACTCGTAGATGGTCTGGTCGTCGTCGCCCACCGCCATGTAGTTGCGGTGGGGCCGGGTGATCAGGTCGAGCATCTCCGACTGGGCCAGGTTCACATCCTGAAACTCGTCCACCAGCACCGCCTGGAAGGCTTTCTGCACGGTGTGCAGGATCTCGGGATGGCGCACCAGCACCTCCCAGCCCGTCATCAGCATGTCGTCGAAGCTGAGCAGCCCTTCTTCCTGCCGTACCTGCTCCAGCAGGCGGTACAAATCCAGGTACCACTCAAGCCCTTTGGGTGCGCTGGCCTGCGAGGCCACCTGCAGGGCCTCGAGCGGCAGCCCGGCCCCCTTCAGGTCGGCGTACTGCAGGTTGCCCTTGCAGGCCCCCACATAGCTCAAGAAGTCTTCGGGCTCGAGGTTCTCTAGCTCCTGCACCCAGGGCAGTTTGAGCTCCCGTGCCCGCCTCAAGGCGCGCTGCAAAAGGGCCTGCTCGGAGTTCTCTTCCTTGCCCTCAGCCAGCTTTAAAAGTCCTTCCGAGGCGGCCTTCCGCACGATGCGGTAACCCAGCGCATGCAGGGTCGAGACCCGCACCCCCTGGGTGTGCGGCCAGCGCGATAGGGCCCGCTTGAGGTCGTCCACCGCCATCCGGCTAAAGGAGGTGGCCAGAATCTTGCGCGGCTCGAAGACCCGCTCCCGCACCAGGCGCTCGATGCGGTGTACCAGCGCGGTGGTCTTGCCCGCCCCCGCCACCGCGAACACCAAAGCAGGCCCCTCGTTGTGGGCCACGATGGCTTGCTGCTCGTCGGTCAGGTGTAGGGACACAGCTCGAACAGTCTACCCAAGGATGGGTGTCTCCCCAGGTTTACAGAGGGGCATAAAAGCTAGAATACGTACGTCGAGCAAGGGTTCACACACCCGATCAGGCCAGGATACTCAGGCAAACTGCAAGCGGCGCCCTTTGGGCTGGGGGATGGGATCGCCAAACTCTTTGGCCGTCTCAATCCAAAGCTCAATGGCCTGCTGGGCGCTGGCAAGCGCATCCTCTGGCGTATCACCATGCGCCGTGCAGCCGGGCAATTCTGGCACCTCGGCCACAAAAACATCGTCCTCCTGGCTCCAGTAAATTTCGTATTTGTACATCATCCCTAACCCCCAAGTTTATATCGAACAATCATCGCCCGGACTTGCTTCACCTGATACGGCTTAGCCTTGCTTCCATCCTGCTGTAAGTTGATTCGATCCTCAATACCCTCCTTGCGAAAAATGTGGTGGCTTCCCTTCACCCGTTCTTCAAAACCCAAATGGAGGAGCAGTTATCGGAGGTCATCGAAGTTTATGTTAGCGTCCGCTGTGCCACGCAGTATTTTCAAGAGCAGCTTTTCATAACGACTCATGTTGATCCACCACGGCATCATGCAAACCGATACAGCTTCCCCGCCAACGTCGCCACAAAAAGCGCCCCCCGGTAGGGCAACGGCGGCACCTGGATGGGGCCTAAGCCGGTGGCCTCGAATAAGAGCCGTCCGCTCCCTGTATCCACCCCCAACACCCGGCCTTCCTCGGTACCCAGGTACAGCACCCCGTGGGCTATCGAGGGGGCCGCGGTGACCTTGCCCACCTCGAGCGTCCATACCTCCTCGCCGGTTTTCTGCTCCAGGGCATAAAGTCTTCCGGCCCAACTGGCCGCGTAAAGATACCGCTCATCTAAAGCCGGTGCGCCCCAGAGTTCGCCCTCGAGGTCGAAGCTCCACTGCACCTCACGGGTGAGGGGGTCGAAGGCGTGGATTTCGCCTGCCCAGGTGGGGATAAAAAGCAGGCCCCCACGGGCTGGCATGGCGGTGTGGACGGCCCCGGCCTCCACCTTGTAGCGCAGGTGCCCGCTCTGGGGGTCGAGGGCAAACAGCCAGCCGCCCTCGCTGGCCACAAACAAGAGCCCCCGGTAGAGCGTGGGCGAGGCCGAAAGCTCGCTGCCGGCCTGGAAGCCCCAGCGCAGGGTGCCGCTGGCATCCAGGGCATACAGAAAGCCGTCGCGTCCAGCCAGGTAGATCAGCTCGGCAACCAAGGGGGCGGCGGTAATCTCGGCGCGGGTGGGAAAGCTCAGGATGGGCCGCCCGGAGAGCGACATCCCGGTCAGGCGGCCATCCCAGGCCGCCACGTACACCCGCCCATCGGTCACCACCGGGGGGGCCGAGACCTCGTCGCCCAGGCGCTGGCGGTACACCGAGCCGTCGGTCAGATCCAGGCGGGCGATGCCCTGCCCCGCCCCCACCCACAGGCTGCCCTCGCGGGCCACCAGCTCTCCGGGCCAGGCCACCTCGCCCGAGAGGTCGTGGATACCCTGTAGTTCTAGCTTTTCGGGCCTTGCAGGGCCGGTGGGGTAGTGCCCGCTGCGGCTGGCCCCCGCCCGCGGGGTGGCCGAAAGGCTCTCGCGGTAACGGCGCAGGGTCTCTTCCAACACCGCATGGGCAGTAGCAGCGTTGGCCGGGCGCTCGCCAGGGGATTTTTGCAGCAGCGACTCAATCAGGCTTGAAACCTCGGCAGGAATGGCCGGATTAAGGCTCTGGGGCGGCTTGGGGGGCTCGTAGACGTGCTGGTAAAGCACCGACTGGTCGTTTTCGCCCTCGAACAGGGGTTTGCCGGTGAAGGTGCGGTAGAGCACCGCCCCAAAGCTGTAGAGGTCGGCCTGAGGGGTCAGGGCCAGGCCTTTGGCCTGCTCGGGGGCCATGTACTCTGGCGTGCCCACGGTGATGCCGGTGCGGGTAAAGTGGCGGCTTTCCTGCATCAGGTAGGCCAGGCCAAAGTCCATCACCTTGGGCTGGCCTTCGGACGAAACCAGGATGTTGCGGGGGGTCAGGTCGCGGTGGATCACGCCCCGCTGGTGCAGGTGTTGCAGGGCCTCGAGCACCCGCGCCGAGGCAGTAAGCAGGCGCAGGCCCTCCATGCCGTCCTCAAAAGGACCCATGCGGTCGTAGCTGCCGCCCTCCACCAGCTCCATCACAAAATAGGTGCGACCATCTTCTTCGCCCAAGTCGAAGACCTGTACCACGCCGGGGTGGGAGAGCTTAGACAGCGCCTTCACCTCACGAAAAAAGCGGTTGCGCTCGCTGGGGTGCAGGTAGGTGTGCAGAATTTTGACCGCCACCGGGCGATCCATGCGAAGGTCGGTGGCCCGCCAGACCTCGGCCATCCCCCCCTCGCCCAGGGGGGCCTCGAGCCTGTAGCGTCCGGCCAGTTTCACCTTATCCGTGGTGCTCATGGGCTAGGCCCCATTATGAAATATCGAGCGGCTTTCATACAGGCTGCCGCCAAAAGCCGGGTCAGCCCAGACGATCGCCCTCCCGCAGGCGCGCACCCCGGGCCCAGTCGGCGGCAGGCATGGGTTTTTTGCCCTCGGGCTGAAGCTCCAGGAGGCTCACCTGCCCCTCTGCGGTAGCGACCAGCAGATCGTCGGCGATACACACCACCGTTCCCGGGGGATGCAAAGGGCGGGTGGCAGGCTCCGCCAAGCGCATACGCAAGACCTTCACCCGCTTGCCCTGATGAACGAACCAGCTTCCCGGCCAGGGCTGTACCCCTCGGTGGCGGTTATAGATAGCCACCGCGGTACGCTCCCAAACCACCTTGCCATCGTCTTTTTGCAGCATGGGGGCGTGCGTCCCCTGGGCAGGCTGGGGGATGGGCTGGAGGCGCTCGAGGTCGGCCAGGGCCTGCAAAAGTAGCTCGATACCTTTATCGCGCAGGCGGTTGGAAAGCTCCAGCGCGGTCTCGTCGGGCTCGATGGTGGTGCGCCACCTCGCCACCACCGGGCCGGTGTCCATGCCTGCGTCGGTCTGCATGATGCAGACGGCGGTCTCGAGCTCGCCCTGGATAAGCGTCCACTGCACCGGCGCGGGGCCGCGGTACTTAGGCAGGTCGGAAGGGTGCAGGTTAAGAAAGCCAAACCGGGGGATTTCCAGCAGTTCGGCAGGCAGAATTTTGCCGTAGGCCGCCGTAACCGCCACGTCCAGCTTCAGTTCCCGCAAAAGCTCCATAAACAAGGGGTTCTTTCGCAGTTTGGCGGGCTTTTCCACCCGCAGGCCCTGGGACGCTGCCCACTGCGCCACCGGGCAGGGGGTCAGGTGCAAACCCCGTCCGGCGGGCTTATCGGGCTGGGTAACCACCAGCACCACCTCGTGCTTCTGGTGCAGGGCCTGCAAAACCGGCACCGCCCAGGCCGGAGAGCCAAAAAAGGCCACCCTGCGACGCGGGGGTTGAGGGCTTTTAGGCTCTGTCTCGGTCATCCGACACCCTTTACACAAAAAACAGCCTTCACGCTACCCCCGCTATTTGTGCTTCCCTGACTGGCGCAGGGCTTCTTCGCGCAAAAAGGCCTTGGCCTGGCGCTGAAACTCGGCCAGGTCTTCCCGGTGCTCTTCAAGGAATTTTTGCCGGTCGGCAAAGGGCATGCGCTGGAAGAAGAGGATGCCATCGAGGTGATCGATCTCGTGCTGCAAGACCACCGCCAGATAACCCTCGGCCTCGAGCGCCTTTTTTTGGCCTTTCTCGTCCTGGTACTCGACCCGCACCTGCAGGTCGCGCTGGGCCCCTTCGGCGTACAGGCCCGGCAGCGAGAGGCAGCCCTCGAGGATGGACTGTCTTCCTGCACGGTAGGTAATGACGGGGTTCACCATCACGTAAAGCTCTTTGACGCGGGTCTTGAGGTCGGCCTCGGAGCCTTCTTCTTGGTCGTCTTCCAGGTACTCCGCAGCCACAAACAGCCGCTGGCTGAGGCCCACCTGCGGGGCGGCCAGCCCTACCCCGCGGGCTTCGAACATGGTCTCGAGCATGTTCTCGGCCAGGGCTGGGATGCCGCTAAAGTCCTGCACCGGCTGGGCTTTTTTCTTCAGGACGGGGTCGCCATACAGGCGGATGGGAAGAATCTCGGGCATATATCCAGATGATTGTACCTGCAAGGGCAGATGGGGTAGGAAACTGGGGCGGTTCGGGTGTCTGGAGAAAAGCCTGGTCATGCCGCCCTGGGGCACGCCGAGCATCCGTTGGGCTTGCCGGACTGGAGCAGCTCGGCGCAGGGTCGCCTAGCTGCTGCTGACCTGCGCCACCTTCCCCAGGGTGTTCACGATGATGACCCCCACCAGGGCCATACCCCCGCCCACCAAGGCCAGCACACCCGGCACCTCCCCCAGCCAGAGATAGGCAATCAGGGTGGCGAGCACCGGGGAGATGTAGAGAAAACTGGTCACCTGGGAGGCCGGAGCGCGGCTCAGGGCGTAGTTCCAGGTCAGGTACGAGAGGCCGCCGGGCAGCACCCCCAGGTAAACCACGCTCCAGGTGGCCGCAGCCGAGGCCGATTGTATCTCGGGCCAGAGCCCCGGCAAAAACACCAGCAGGGGCAGCGTCCCGGCCCAGATGGTGTAGGCCGTGAAGTTGAGGGGGTTGTACTTTCTGACCAAGCGGCGCTGAAACACAAAGTACACCGAGGTCACAAAGGCCGACAGCACTATCAACAGCGCACCGGGCTCGAGCTGAAAACTGCCGGGGTGATTCCCCACCGCAATTAAGGCCACCCCCGCGAAGGCCACTGCAATGCCCAGCCAGCCCCAGGCCGAAAGCCGCTCACGCAGAAAAAAGTACGACATCAGGGCCACGAACACCGGCCCCACCGCAATCAGGAGGGCCGCCGGGCCAGCTTTCACTGTGACCTGGCCAAAATTGAGGGCGGTGTGGTAGACCGTGATGCCCAGGAACCCAAGCCCAAAAATGCTGGGCCAGTCTTTGCGCTCGGGCAGGGGCATCCGCACCAGCAGGGCATACACCACCATTACTGCCGAGGCCACCAGAAAGCGCAGCAGGGTGAGGTGGCCTGGGCTGTAGTCCTGAAGCCCGGCCCGAATCCCGGCAAAAGCCGAGGCCCAGGGCAGGATGGTTAGAGCAATGGCGAGGAGGACTCGAGCTTCCACTAAAACAATCCCCTTTCGGGGCTTGCGCCCCATTAGGGGATGCTAGCATAGAGCGCTCTTCACAGATGTTGCCTCCCATCCGGGAGGCAGCTGTACTGCGCAGGACAAAGTAACCGAGTTATGGACAGCGCAATATTTTTGAGCGCTCTATATCAGCCCCAGAGCCTGGAAATCGCCCCCCAGCACCTGTCGCGGGTTGGCGGCAATCCACTGCAGGGCCGTGGCATAGACGTTGCGGAAGTCAGTCTGGTATTTAAGGGCGTTGAGCTCGAGGTTCTCCAGGTCTGGCTCGCTGCCGTAAAGCCCGCCCCTGATGCCACCACCCATCACCAGCATCAGGCCGCCTTCGCCGTGGTCGGTGCCAAAAGAGGCGTTTTCGGCGACCTGGCGACCAAATTCGCTGAAGACCATCACCATCACGTCCCTGTCCCGGCCAATGGCCCTCAGGTCGGCCCGAAAGGCCGCCATGGCCTGGGCCACATACCCCAGCAGCTCGGCCTGGCGCGGGGGCTGCCCGGCGTGGGTGTCCCAGCCCCCCAGGGTGGTGTAGTAGACGCTGCTGCCCAGCCCACCGGCAATCATGCGGGCGATGTCGGCCATGCTGCGGCCAAAGGCATTTTCGGGGTACTGGGCCTGGTTCTTGACCTGGCGTAGCTGGCCCACCTTGTCCAGGGCGCTGCGCAGCGAGAGCATGGCCTGGCGAACCTCTTCGGCGGTGCCGCTGCGAAGGCGCAGGGCTTCTTTGTTGAAGGCTTCCTCGAAGGGCCGGGGCAGCCGGATGCTGAAGGTGTCGATGCTGCTGATGGCCGGCGCACTGCGGCGTTCGCCCATCTGGGCCTGGGGGGTGGCCCCGCCCAGAAAGGTGTCGCAGAAGGGGTCGTCCTGCAGGTCGCCCCAGCGGCCCAGCCAGCCGGTTTCCTGGCGTTGGCTGGGGTCGGCGGTGTGCCAGATGGAGGTGGAGATAAAGTGGCTGCGGTTGGGGTTGGGGTAGCCCACCTGGGGAACGAGGGCCAGCTCCCCGTTGTTCCACATCTGCATCAGGGGCCTCAGTTCGGGGTGCAGGCCCAGGCGTTGCCCGTTCGCGCCGAGCTCGAGCACCTCTTCGCGCTTGATGGCGATGTTGGGGCGCAGGCGGTAGTACAGTTCGTTGCGGTAGGGCACCAGGGTGTTGAGCTGATCGTTGCCGCCGAACAGGTTGACCACCACCAGAATTTTGTCTTTGGACTGGGCCGCCAGGGCGGTTTTGGAGAGCAGCGAGGGTGCGCCCTGGCCCAGGGCCAGCGTCAGCAACGATTTCTGGATAAACTCGCGTCGGTTCATATAAACCTCACTCATGCCGCTATGCCTAAAGCAGTTGTGCCTCGGGCTTAACCAGGGCCAGCGCGCCGTCGGCGTGGTCCATAAACACCTCGAGGTCGAGCCGGGGCTCTCGGCCCGCGAAGCTCGCCAGCAGGTTGATGCGGGTCAGGAAGGGCGACTCGGCCAGCCAGGCCATACCGCCGTCCCATCCGGCCACGCTGGGCGGGTCGAAGGGAACCTGCCCCATGGCCGCCAACGACAGGTAGAGGGCCCTGCCCGAGCGTTCCTCAAAGCTCACTTTTTCCACCCCGGCGGCATACCACAGCCCCACCAGGTACTCCAGCGGGCTTTTGACCAGAGCGTTGCGGTACTCGGGGCTATAAAAGACCTCGCTGGTGAAGAGCCAGCGCAAAAAGCCACGGGTGCCCTCGGCGCGGAAGACCCGCGCCCCTTGCTGCACCAGGGCTTCGGGGGGCTCGGGGCACAGGTAAAAGCGCAGCAGCTTGCGGGCCACAAACTCGTAGGTTTTGGGGTGGGCAATCAGGATTTCCAGCACCTCGTCGCCGCTTTTGACGCGCTTGCCCAGGAAGGTTTTTTCGCCGGGGTCGTGCCAGTTGCGGTTGAAGACGTACTCGAAAGCCAGGTTGGCGCTGGCTTCACGGGGCCGCTGGTTGCCGGGCAGCCGCACGGTCCAGCCGGTAAAGGCCCGGGCGGCCTCCAGGATGTCCTGCTCGGTGTAATGGCCGGGGCCTACGGTATAGAGCTCTAAGAGCTCTCGTGCCCAGTTCTGGTTGGGGTGCTCCTTGCGGCTCTGGGCGTTGTTGAGGTACAAGAGCATTACCGGGTTTTTGGCGATGGCCTTAAGAAGTTCGCCATAGGGGCCATAACCCAGCTGCCGAAAGGTGGCAAACTGCTGCCAGAAGTCAATGCCCTGGGCCCCCATGGTCTCGCGAAACTCCGAGGTCAGGTGGCCGTGCCAGAACAACACCAGGCGCTCGGCGGCGGGGGTGGGGGTGGTGAGCCAGTGGTTGAGCCAGAGCTGGCTAATCTCGCGGTGCTGCTGGCCGCGTTCGTTGCGAGTAGCGGCGGTGCGGTAGCTGGGGGCTGGGGCAGGGTCGCGCAGCAGGAACTCTACGGCGGCCTCGAGGCCCATTTCGGCAAGCTGCTGGGCCTCTTCCTTGCGTCCTCGAGCAGCCGCGCGGCGCAGCAGGTGGATTGCGTTGGAAAAACTGAGGGGACGGGCCATATTGGACTCCTGGGTCTTGCCCCTCCAAGATAGCCGCCCAAGCTGAAGCCAGCCTTAAGCCAGGCTGAGGCAACCCACCCCGGATTCGACCGGCCTGAGGGCGGGGGCGTTGCTTTCGCTGGCTTTTTTGGCACAGGCCGGTGGTGGGGATGGTGAAACCTGCGGGCCTTGCACTTGTCAACCTGTAAAGGGTATTTTGGTTGACGTGTCCGCTTTGCTAGGCCACCTCCACGACCACTACCAGAGTGGCGAAGCGCTGGCTAAAGCCCTGGGGGTTAGCCGCACAGCGGTCTGGAAGCAGATTGCCGAGCTGCGCAAGGCCGGCTACCCGGTAGAAACCCAGCGGGGCCAGGGCTACCGTCTGGCCCCGGGCAGCCCCACGCCAGCGGCCCTCGAGGCCCTGCGAAGCGGTAGGTTCGGCGCATTTTATGCCTACCTGGGCACGGTGGACAGCACCCAGGAGGTGCTCAAAAACTGGGCCCTGGATGGCGCCGAAGAAGGCGCGGTGGTGCTGGCCGAGCGGCAGCTCAAAGGCCGTGGCCGCCGCGGGCGGGCCTGGGCCAGCGTGCCGGGCAAAAGCCTTACCTTCTCGCTTTTGCTGCGCCCTGCGCTGCCGCTGTCTGCGCTGCCCCTGCTGCCCCTGGCCGCGGGCCTGGCTTTGCGTGATGCCTGCGGGGTGGGGGGACTCAAATGGCCCAACGACCTGCTAAGCCCGGACGGACGTAAGCTGGCGGGGGTGCTTTTGGAGGCCCAGGTGAGCGGCGAGGAGGTGGCCTGGGTGCTCCTGGGCATCGGCCTCAATGTGCACCGGGGGGCCGCACCGCCTGGCGGCGCAGACCTGGAGGAGTTCGGCCCGGTTAGCCGCGTGCAGGTGCTGGCGCGGCTGCTGGCAAGCCTGGAGGCCCGCTACGCCCAGTTACGCAACCCCCAGGCGCTTCTGCAGGACTACCGGGCCAATAGCTACACCCTGGGGCAGCGGGTGCGGGTGGCCACGGCGCAGGGCGTGATAGAGGGCCAGGCCAGCGATATCGCCCCCGATGGTGCGCTGGTGGTGCAAAGCGAGGGCACAACCCACCACGTCGGGGCTGGCGATGTGGAGCTCGTTGGTTTTTTAGGAGGAAGCAGATGAACCCAACCCAAAGCCTACCGTACCTACCCCTTTCCAAGTCCCTTTTCCCGGCCCGAAGCTGGCAGCGCGACCTGCTGCTGGTGCTGGGGGGCAGCTTTTTGCTGGCGCTTTTGTCGCAGGCGGTCATTCCTTTGCAGCCGGTGCCCATCACCTTGCAGACCCTGGGGGTGCTCCTGGTGGGGGCTGCGCTGGGCAGCCGGCTGGGCTTTTTGGCGGTGGTGGCGTATCTCTTGGAGGGCCTGGTGCTGCCGGTGTTTGCCGGGGGGGCCACCTGGTTCCACCCGCGCATTCCCTTTACCGCGGGCTACCTGCTGGCCTTCCCCCTGGCGGCCTACCTGGTGGGCTACCTGGTCGAGCGCTACGGCACCGACCGCAGCGTGCTCAAGACCTTTGGGGCCATGTTGCTGGCCAGCCTGGTCATCTATGCCGTGGGCGTAACCTGGCTGGGCTTTGCGCTTTCGGGTGCGGGGCGCTATACCGGGGTCTGGGGGGTGTTGCAGGCCGGGATGGTGCCCTTCTTGCTGGGCGACTTTATCAAGGCCGCCATTGCCGCAGCTTTGCTGCCTGCCGCCTGGCGCCTGGTTCGCCGTTAGGCTCGAGGTTCTGTCCCTCCCCCCGCAGGGGGAGGGTTTTGCATGTGTTGCGTCTGATAAGAAATGTCTTTGATTTGTTCTTTTTGCTGGGGCCCCCACCTGAAGCTGTGCCAGGAGCTGCCCATGCATCTGGCGGGCTTTAACCTGCCCTAAACAGAAAGCATCAGGTGGGGTTCATATCATACCAGATTCGGTTAGTTCGTCACCGAACGGTGACGAACTAACCCGACCGAAGGGATACGCTTTCTTCGCCGAGCGCAGCGAGGGGTGTGCTCTAGGATTCAAAAAGATAGCCCCTTAATGTTTTTGTTTGAAGATTATCTTTTTGCATCCGGTATCAGATCACCTCGCGGAAACCAATGGCCTCGGCCCTGGCCTGTAGTTCGCGTTTCAGGAGGGCATGTTCGGGCTGGTCGAGGTAGGGGTCGGCCTCCAGAATGGCCTTGGCCAGAGCCCGGCTTTGCTCAATGATCTCCTGGTCGGAGGCCAGGTCGCCCAGCCGCAGGTCGGGCATGCCCGACTGGCGCAGCCCCCGCAACTCGCCGGGGCCGCGCAGCCGCAGGTCTTGCTCGGCGATGTAGAAGCCGTCGGTGGACTCCTCGATGACCCGCAGGCGCTCCATGGTGCGCTTGGAGGTCTCACCCGCAATCAGAATGCAGTAGGATTCCAGCCCGCCGCGCCCGACCCGCCCGCGCAACTGGTGGAGCTGGGCCAACCCGAAGCGCTCGGCGTTTTCGATAATCATGAGGGTGGCCTGGGGAATGTCTACCCCCACCTCGATCACCGTGGTGGAGACCAGCAGATCGAAGGCCCCCTGCTTAAAGCGCTCCATTACCGCGTCTTTTTCCTCGACCTTCATTTTTCCGTGCAGCAGGTCTATACGCACCTCGGGTAAGAGCACTTCCAGCTCCTCGCGCAGCCGGGTGGCAGCGGCCAGTTCGGCGGTGGCCTCCGACTCACCCTCTTCAATCATGGGCGTAACCACAAATACCTGGTGGCCCTTTTTGATCTCTTGCCGGGCAAAGGCATAGGCCTGGGTGCGGGTTTTCTGGGTGAGGATTTTGGTCTTGATGGGGGTGCGACCGGGGGGAAGCTCGTCGATCTGGGAGACCTCGAGGTCGCCGTACATGGTAAGGGCCAGTGAGCGGGGAATGGGCGTGGCCGACATCACCAGCACATCGGGCCGCTGGCCCAGCAGTCGGCGGCGCTGCAAGACGCCAAAGCGATGTTCCTCGTCAATCACCGCCAGGCCCAGGTCGCAAAACTCCACCCCATCCTGGATGAGGGCATGGGTGCCCACCACCACCTGGGTCTGGCCGCTTTTGAGCCGCTCCTGCACGCTTCGTTTTTCACTTGCGCTCATCGAGCCAACCAGCAGATCCAGCGAGACCCCCAGCGGGTAGAGGTAGCGGGTCAGGTTCTCGAAGTGCTGCTTGGCCAGAATCTCGGTGGGGGCCATCAGGGCCCCCTGGGCGCCGTTCTGGGCCGCCACATACAGCGCAGCGGCGGCCACGGCGGTCTTGCCCGAGCCCACATCGCCCTGCACCAGGCGGGCCATCTGGCGCTCGGACTGCATGTCGGCCAGGATTTCCGAGAGCACCCGTTCCTGGGCCCCGGTGAGCTTGAAGGGCAGGATCGAGCGGAAGCGCTCGACCATCTCAGGGCTGACCCGGAACATCCGCCCCAACAGCGCCGAACCCCCCGACTGCAGCATGACCTTAAGTTCCAGGAGCAAAAATTCGTCGAACTTAAGCCGGTAGAGGGCCTGCTCGAGCTTCTCCTCCGAGTCGGGAAAATGAACCTGGCGCAGGGCCTTATCCAGGGGCAGCAGGCTTTGTGGTAAATGCGCCAGGGGGTCGGGTATGGCCTGGAAAGCCTCCAGGGCCCGCCAGGCCGCCCGCCGCAAAAAAGCCTGTCCAATGCCCTCCCGCGAGGGGTAGACCGGTACGATGCGCCCGGTAGAGAGGGATTCCCCCCCTTCATCCTCAAAGTACTCAACCATCAGCGAGACGTTGCCCCCGCGCTTTTGCACCCGCCCCGAGAGCACCATACTGGCACCCTCGGGCATCTGCTTGAGCACCCAGGGCTGGTTGAACCAGATGCCCGTAAACTTCCAGCCCCACCCGTCCATAAAACGCACCTGCACAAGCTGGATTCCTTTTTTGGGGGTCTTGACCAGCTCGCGGCTCAGCACCTTGCCCACCAGGGTGGCCTTGGCGCCGTCCTCTACCTCGCGCACCCCTTGCAAGGTGCGGCGGTCTTCGTAGCGGCGGGGGTAGTAGTGCAGCAGGTCGCGCACCACCCGGATGCCCAGCTCGGCCAGCTTTTTTTTGCCGCCCGGCCCCAGGTTCAAAGCTTCGATGGGGGTGTCGAAGGAGAGGGCCTCCGGCACCGGACTTCGGCTACCGGGCGTGGCTTGCCGGGGCTCGGTGGGCTGAGATGGGTTCTGCACAACCCGATCGCCCAGCAGCTCGAGGGCCTTTTTCAGCTGTGCTTTACGCGCTTCGACATCCATCTGGCGATACCCTGCCAGTACCCGCCCCACCTCGGGGAAGGGCTGGCCCAGGTTCTGAATCAGCTTTTCCAGGCCCCCAGCCACCACCCGATCCTGGGCACCGTCGGCCAGTTCGCGCGCTATGGGGCGGATGAGGCGGGCTTTGAGTTCTTCGCGGGTCACGTGCTCCTCTTCTGTTGCTGGGTTTATTTTACCGAAGCCCATGGAGGGTTTTGTGGCTTTGGGCAGGCTACCGAATGGGGCAATGTCTAAAAGGTCATGGTTCGCAGCGGTCTAGCTCGTATACTTGGTGGGTATGGCCTTATCCCAAGTTGAAGTGTTGCCCAACGGCCTGACGTTGGCGGTGGAAGAACGTCCCTGGACACCTGGCGTCGCTTTGCAGTTGCTGCTTCCAGTGGGCGCGGTGAACGACCCCGAAGGCATGGAGGGCGCGGCCAACCTGCTGGAGGGCTGGCTATGGAAAGGGGCCGGTAGCCGGGATGCGCGGGCCCTGGCCGATGCTTTTGACGAGCTGGGGGTGCGCCGTGGCAGCAGCAGTGCCCTCGAGCACACCACCTTTGCGGCGCAATTTCTGGCCGACAAGCTGGAGGCGGTGCTCTCGCTCTTTGCCGACGTGCTGGTGCGGCCTCACCTACCCAGCGAGGCCCTCGAGGCGGTGCGGCAAATTGCCTTGCAGGAACTGGCCTCGCTGGAAGACCAGCCCCCCAAGAAGATGTTTGCCGCTCTGCGTCGGGCGGTATTTGCCAGCAACCACGGGCGTAACCCCAGCGGCAACAAAGCCCACCTGGAAACCATGTCTGCCGAGGCCCTGCGGGAAGATTTTGCCCGGCGCTATGCGCCCCAGGGTGCCATTGTGGCCCTGGTGGGCGGGATCAGTTTCGAGCAGGCCAAAGAAGCTATCCAGAACGCCTTTGGCGACTGGAGCGGGCCTGGGGTGGGTTATCCACCCATCGAGCTTACAACCCCAAGTGCCATTCACCTCGAGCAGGACACTGCCCAGGTGCAGATTGGCCTGATCTACCCCGACGTTACCATCGACCACCCCGAGTTTTATAGCGCCCGGCTGGCCTCGCAGGTGCTCTCCGGGGGTAGCAGCAGCCGCCTGTTTACCGAGGTGCGGGAAAAGCGCGGCCTGGTCTACTCGGTGTACGCCGCTCCCAACGGGGTTAAGGGCTACAGCTACCTGACCGCCTACGCCGGCACCACCCCCGAGCGGGCCAACGAGACCCTGCGGGTCATGCAGGCCGAGATCGCCCGGCTTTCGGAAGGCGTGCGGGAGGACGAGCTGGCCCGTACCAAGATAGGCCTGCGGGCCGCCCTGGTGATGCAGGATGAATCGTCGCGCTCGAGGGCCGCTAGCATCGCCCGCGACCTCTACATGCTGGGCCGGGTTCGCACCCTGGACGAGATCGAGGCCCAGATTGCAGCGGTAGATGTGGAGCGCATCAACCGCTACCTGGCTTCACACCCTTACCAGAACCCCTGGATCGCCACCCTGGGGCCGCGCAAGCTGGCAGGTGTGGAGTAAAGCCGGGGCGCTGCAAGGCAAAAAAGCCCTGTCTGTGCTTCCGTGTCACCTGGTTTGCGTGATGCCTGGCCCATCGAGCCTGATAAAAGCACACCTGAGGCGTTTAATTTCAGCATGTGATCCAGCAGTTTTGCTAGCCAGACGCCAATCGAGAAGACTTCACTGTGGAGCAGCCATGACCCTAACCCGACCGACCTTCAAACAAACCACCCTCGAGAACGGGCTCACCGTCATCGCCGAGATTAACCCCGAGGCCAAGAGCGTGGCCCTGGGCTACTTCTGCAAGACCGGCAGCCGCGACGAAACCCCCGAGATCTCGGGTGTTTCGCACTTTCTGGAACACATGCTGTTCAAAGGCACGGATAAGCGCGATAGCCTGGAGGTCAACCTCGAGTTCGACCAGATGGGGGCCCAGTACAACGCCTTTACTTCGGAGGAGAACACCGTCTACTACGGGGCCGTGCTCCCCGAGTTTGCCCCCAGGCTTTTGGAGTTGTGGACCGACCTGATGCGTCCGGCCCTGCGCCAGCAGGACTTCGACACCGAGAAAAAGGTGATTCTGGAGGAAATTGCCCTCTATGAGGACCGGCCCAACGTGATGCTTTTTGACTGGGGACGGGCGCGCTATTTTGCTGGGCACCCGCTGGGCAACAGCGTGCTGGGCACAACCCAATCGATATCGGCCCTGACCCGCGACCAGATGGCGGCCTACCAGGCCCAGCGGTATGCGTCCGGCAATCTGGTGCTGGTCCTGGCGGGCAAGGTGGACTGGGAACGCACCCTGGCGCAGGTTGCCGAGCTGACCGCATCCTGGGCCAGAGGCCAGGCCAATCGCGCCTACCCTGCGCTTAACCCTGCGGTGGGCGAACTGCGCGAACCCTACCCCAAGGCCACCCAGACCTACCTGGCGGTTTTTGCGCCGGGGGTCTCGGCCCAGGATCCACGCCGCTATGCGGCCCACATTCTGGCCAACATCCTGGGTGAGGAGGGCAACAGCCGCCTGCACTGGGCCCTTAGCGATAAAGGGCTGGTGGAGTCGGTGGGGGCCGGAATCGACGAGGCCGACCAGGCTGGGGTGTATTACATTTTTGCCCAGACCGACCCGGCCCACGAGGAAACGGTCAAGGCCGTGCTGCGCGAAGAACTCGAGCGCCTCGAGCGGGAGGGGGTGCGCCAGGAGGAGCTCGAGCGAGCCAAAAACAAGCTGGCCACTGCGCTGGTGTTTGCGGGCGAGACCCCCATGCAACGCCTGATGAGCGTGGGCATAAACTACATCTACAACCAGAGCTACGAACCCCTGAGCGAGGTGGCCCGCAAGGTCGAGGCTGTCACTTTAGCCGATGTAAACGGTCTTCTAGAGTCGCGGCCCTTCAGCCAGAGCTTTTTCTACAGCCTGGTGCCTGCCTGAGGGCGCTTGCTGCCCCGGGAGGCCAAGCGGAACCCAAGGCTGCCGGGGCATTTCTTGAGGAAATATAAACGCACTTCTTAAGACCCCGGCCCTATCATGCGGGGGTGAAGGTGTGGTTTTTGCTGATTGGTCTGGTGTGGGGTGGGGCCCTGGCCCAGAGCGCACTGGAGCTCGAGGTACTTCAGCGCACCAACCAGGTGCGCCTCGAGCGCGGCCTGCAATCCCTGCGGTGGGACGCGCTGGCTTACAAAGCTGCGCGGGAGCATGCCCAGGACATGTTGCGGCGCAACTTTTTCGCCCACCAGAACCCCGACGGCCTGGGGGCCGCCGAGCGGATGCGGGCCGCCGGGGTGCTCGAGGTGATGGTGGGCGAGAACCTGGCCAGCTTCGAGGGTTACCCGGATGCCCTAATCCCTCAGCGGGCGCTTTCTGGCTGGATGAACAGTCCCGGCCACCGGGCCAACCTGCTCAAGCCCGGGTTCACCCACCTGGGGGTGGCCCTGGTGCGCCAGGGGCCTCGGGTGGTGGTGGTACAGAACTTTATCGGGCGGCCCTTCGACCCTCAGGTGCGCCTGACCCCAGCCCCGACCGAGCGCACTGTGCTGGTGCTTTCGGGCACTGCTTCCGGCACGCTGGGGGTGTTTGTGGGCAACAACCTCTATGCCCGGCTCAATCCGCCCATCCAGGCCCGCCTCGAGCTGCCCCCCAAGGCCGAGGTGAGCTTTGCGCTTTTTGATGGCCAGACCTGGTGGGCTACCCGGAGCGGCCAGCGGGGTTTGCAGCTCGAGCAGACCCTCGAGCACAGCACCGTACCCGGCCAGCGGGTCAGCCTCAGCCTTCCAGCAGGCAACTTCACCCTGGCGGTGGGTTCGCAGCCGCGCTTCTGGCAAAACGTCTCAGGGCCGGTGCGCCTCGAGCTAACCCTCCCCAGCACGCTGGAGGTGCTGTGGCTGGGACTGCGCCAGGACAACAGCATCAGCTACAGCCACCGGATTCCCCTTCAACCTTAGGTGGGGGCCTGCTATCAAATGGCAGATTTTAGATTTATAATCCAAAAAGCATGAAACGCAACAAGGAGTTTGCCAACCGCCTCCATGCGCTATCACCCAAGTTTGCCTATGTGCCGCAGGAAGACCGCTTCCTGATGAACCCCGGCCCCCTCAAGTACCGCTTCAACGTGATTGGGGCGGGGGTGAATGGGCAGGAGCACATCAAAGTGACGCTGCTCGAGGGCAGTTGCACCATCCACGGCGTCTTTGACCCCAACCCCACCAGCGTGGAGGCCGCCCGGCGCATCAAGGCCCAGTTCAGCCAGGAGCCGCTGGTGGTCTACGAGAGCCTCGAGGCCGCCTGCCACGACCCCGCGGTGGACGGGCTGATCATCTGCACCCCCAACCACACCCACCTCGAGGTGCTCAAGGTGGCGGTGCAGTCGGGCAAGCACATCCTGCTGGAAAAGCCCATGGCCACCAACCTGCAAGATGCCTACGAAATCTGGCAGATGGCCCAGAACTACCCCAAGGTACTGCAAATTGGCCTGCAGTACCGCTTCAAGCCCATCTACGTGGAGGCCATTCACGAGGCCAAGGTGCGCCAGAGCCTGGGCGAGATCAAGACCCTGACCATCCTCGAGCACCGCGAGCCCTTCCTGGACAAAGTGAAGCAGTGGAACAAGTTTTCCCAGTACTCCGGCGGCACCCTGGTGGAGAAGTGCTGCCACTACTTCGACCTGTTCAACCTCTTCGCCGAGTCGCGCCCGGTGAGCGTATACGCCTCGGGCAGCCAGGCGGTGAACTTCCGCGACTTCGAGTACGGCGGCCTAAAGTCAGACATTCTGGACAACGCCTTTGTGATTGTGGAGTACCAAAACGGCATCCGGGCCAACTTCAACCTGTGCATGTTCGCACCCATGGTCTACGAGGAAATCGTCATCTGTGGCGACGAGGGCCGCCTCAAGGCCAGCGAGGGCGTCAACGGCCAGGCCTACTCCAAGTGGGAGAACTACCTCGAGGTCATCTGCCTGCCCGACCGCACCTCCCGCACCATGACCCCCAGCTACCCCGCCCTCATCGAGGAAAGCGGCCACAGCGGGGCCACCTACTACGAGCACCTGCGCTGGATCGAGGCCATGGACGGCTTACCCAGCAAGGCGGCCACCGCCGAAGAGGGCTTCTGGAGCGTGGTGGTGGGGGTAGCCGCCGAGGAGTCGGTGAAGCGGGGGGAAAAGGTGTGGGTGAAGGAGTTGCTCGAGGGGAGTGGGTTGGGGCATCTGAGTTGACGCTTTGGTTGATACCCAGCGCCATCAATTCACCTGGTTCGGCTCCTTTGCTACCACGGTGTCGTACAGCCCGTAGTGTGCCAGGCCTTTATGGCTATCTATGCCTGTATAGCGCAAAGAGGCGTCCTCGTAGCGACGGAAGGCAAAGATGGCCTGGTTCATCTGCTCGGTGTTAAACACCCTGAGGCTTACCAAAAGGTGGAAGTCTTCTATGGTCAATCCGGTAACGGTAAGAAATAGATCCGGCTCGAGTTTGGTGATTACATCCTGCAAAGTGTTCTCGCGGAAATCGGTCAGGTACATAAATGCCGGAATACGTGTAGCAAACTTGATAAGCTTTTCTTGAATCAGCTTGCGCTTGGACTTATATTCTTTCTCCTCATCGGAGAGAACTTTTTTCTCCTTTTCTGTAAGTCCGCTTTCCCTGGCTTTCGTCTTGAGCTGCTTGATCTTTTCGCCCTGGTTGATGACCGTCTCGATGATGTTATCGCCCAAGCTGCGCCAACCTTCGATGCGCTCCACCGCAGCGAGCGCTTCGGGGCTGTTCAATATACGCCGCAAGGTGTCGTTATCCACGTTGACCAAAAGCGCCGACTCCCATTTACGTGCCAGCAGCGTGGCCGAAGTGCCGGCAATTGCGATGTCGAGGATGCCGCCAGCATCAATCTGGGTCATGTTCGCGCCATCGTAGGCCAGCACCGGCAGGAAGGCGATAAGTTCGTTAACCGCCTTCTCGGGGTTGGGCTCGTGGGGCGAGAGGCCAACGGCATACTCCGAAAGCTGCCGCAAAGCGCGGGTAGGCGCGAAGTCGAAGACAAAGCAAACCGGCTTGAGGATAAGTTCCTTTCTGGGGTCGTCGCCATCAGGGTTTTTGATGACCCAAGGCGACTGCACCCGAAACGCCGCCTGGAAGTAGGTCTCCGGCGACTTGAGGTTACGCAGCATCAGAATGGACGACCACTGCGGCACCGTAACACCCGTGGTCAGCTTGCCACAGGTAAGGGTGATGGTCTTGGTATCGAACCCGCTGCCGATGGCCTTACGCACCGGCGGCAGGGCTGCAAGGCCGATACCCGCCTGTGCACCGGCAGCTACGACCACGGTGTAATCGTGCCAGAAGGTGTTATGCCGCTCGGCCAGGAGGTTGGCCATCGCATAGCAAGACGCCACGCTCGGCAGAAACCAAAGCGAATGTTGCAGGTAGGGCAACAGCCGCACATCGTGGTAGGGCCAGGGTGGCTTGGTACCGGTTTTGAGAAACTCCACCGACTTGGGCAGGTAGCCACCGCGGATAATGTCCAGCCACTTCTGCACCTCGTCCTTATGCTTGAAGGTGGCCTGTTTACCCGTCCCGCTGGCCGCGAAAAACTCGTTGAGGTCGAATTCATCAAACTCGCCGCCGCTGGCAATCGCCAGTAGCTCATCCGGCATCTGGTAGGTAAAAAGCCGCATCTCCGGCAAGGCAGCATAGGGATTGGGCTGGCCGGGGTATTCGCGAGCAAAGGCTTCCTTGGCACGTTGCTCGTCGGTATAGGTCCAGTTGAAGATCTGCTCCTCGATGAACTCGCCAGTTGCCAACGCGCGAAACGGCGTGCCAGAGAGGTACAGATAGGCCCGTGTGGTAATCGGCAGGAACTCAGTCTCGGCCTCCCCAAGCTCCTTAAACTCTTCCTCGAAATCGGCCAGGCTCACGCTTTGGGCCACCCGGCCCGAAAGGGTGGTGCCGTACTCCGCTTTGAGTTCTGCGCTAGCGTCCTCTTCGCCCTCGAACAGCTCCTTGGCCGTCTCGCGCCAAGCCCCGAAGTGGTATTCGTCGAAGACCACCAAGTCCCAGTTCACGACGTGCAGCCATTCGTTGTGAGCCTTGATGTTGCCGTATTCGTCACGACCGAGCAAGTCTTGGAAAGAACCAAAATAAACCAATGGCCGATCAGAGCTAACCTGGGTAGGGTCTCCGCCGGTGGCGCGGGAGAGGTACTGCCAGCCCTCGAAGTCCAGGTGGCTTTCCAGGTCGCTCTGCCAGGCATCCTCAACTGCTGGCTTGAAAGTCACGATCAGGACGCGCTTGGCTCCCATGCGCTTGACCAGCTGGTAGGTGGCAAAGGTCTTGCCGAAGCGCATCTTTGCGTTCCACAAAAAGCGCGGCACGGCCTTGGGGTTTTCGCGCCAGATGGAGTTGAAGTAGGCCAGCGCTTTCTCAACGGCCTCGGCCTGCTCGAGGCGCATGGAAAAGGTCTGGTAGCGCGTGCCCGAAAGGGGCTTGCCGGTACGCAGCTCGGCCAGCACGGCCTGCACATCCGCCACCGTGCAGCGCATCCACTCCCCCATCGCTCGCTCGAAACCTTTGCGCTCCAGAGCCGCTCTCACCTCAAAATCACTAAGCAGCGTGCCATCTTCCCGCGCCGCGGGTTCGTCCAGCTCGATGCGGTAGTTGGTGATGCCCGCTGTCTTGAGCTGCTCCGCCACGCGGGTTTTCACGTCTCGCGTGGTCTGGCCGATCTTGAGCAGCCCGCGGTGCGTTTCAGCATCAAGGGAATAGGCGTAGATGTGAAGCTGCGCCCTGGGCTTTTCGGCAAGGATTTGTTCGATGGGTTTAGTCATAACGCTGCGTGTCCAAAACACACGGGTGCTCAGGCCGCACCCATCCAAGGATTGAACAAATCGAGCCCCACGATTTGTTCAAAGTCGGCGGGTTGCTTGTCCAACCAGGCCACCACCTGCAATGCAGGTGGTGGCCGCATGAACTCGGAGAGCACGTTGGTATCGAGCAGAATCACGCGGACTCATCCCAGCGAGGCGTCTTGCGCGGCGTTTGGCGTTCGGGCAGTTCGAAGGCTGAATCCGCGACAGCCCGAAACCGCTCGCGCAGATGGCTACCCAGCCGCATAGAAAGCTGCGTCCCCTCCAGCGCCGACTTGAGAATACGTCGCGCCTCCTCCTCCATCGAGACCCCGTGCCGCGCCGTCCGAAGCCGCAAGGCTTGCTTGGTGGTTTCATCGAGGTTGCGAATAGTCAAGCTGGCCATGCTCACCTCCTTGTCGTGATATCAATGCTAGCATTGTAGGCAAAGCAATCAAGCCGATCCAAGGGGTTTACTCATCGTCGGCTTCGTCGGGGGCAGGTTCCTCGGTCAGGGTGTCGTCGTGCTCGGAAACCTGCGACTCGATAAAAGCGATTTCGTCAGCGGTCAGGCCATAGCGCTGGTATAGCTTGGCGTCGGTCCATGCATGGTCGAGCGGGAGATCGGGGACGAAGGCGTAAACATGTCTGGGCGCGTCTGGCAATGCAGGTCAGCACATCCGGGTTACGCCCGCGCAGGCTGAAGGGGGCTTGGGTGGTCATAGCGTGACCTCCTGGGCAGCCGGGTTCTCACGGTCGTGATACCAGCGCAACGGGTTGTTGGCGATATAGGCGCGGATGCGCTGCAAGGATGGGTCGCTGCGGATGATGTGTTCGTAATAATTGCGTTGCCATACGGGTACACCGGGCGTGCCGCGGCGTTCGTTGATATGTTTGGTGGATACCGTTTTGAACGCCCCGACCAACCGGCCAATCGGTTTGCGTTGCGTTGGTGGGGTAGGGGCGGTTCGGGTAGGGGCGGTTCGCGAACCGCCCCTACAATTATCGTCGGTGATCACGATGATGCCGTGTAGATGGTTGGGCATGACCACCCATTCATCCAATTCCACATAATCGTATTGAATCCCTAACCATTCCCATACATCGGCAACAATCCTGCCCGCGTCATTCAACCGCATCTCCCCACCTACCACCTCGCCTAGCAAACACGCTCGGTTCTGCGTACAGATGGTGACGAAATACGCCCCTGCCTGGGCGTAGTCGTATCCCTTCAGTCGGATGGACCGGCGGTGATGGTTGTGGAGATCGTGCGTCATGGCAGATCACCGCAGATCGGCCCCGGCGCCAGCGCGGCTAGTTCACGCACCGTCATGGGCGGATAGGCCTTGGCCGGCGTGAAAATCTCGTGCTTGCCCAAATGCGCAAAAAGCGACCCTTCTGCGCTGAAGGTTGAGGAGAGGGTGAGGGCATCTAGGCGGAAGTCGCGACGCTGGTACTTGCCCTTACCCAGGTAGCCCCACTCGGCGAAGGTAATCGGCTGGCCATCGTGGGTACTCATTTTCAGCGCATCGCCATGAATCAGGTTCTGCGAGAGCACATACGATGCGGCTCGGAAAAGGGGGTTGGTCTCTTCGAGTTCTAGATACTCGGCAAAAATCTCCAGCAGGTTCATCCGGCACTCGGCAATGTTGTCTTCAAGGAGCTCGATGCCATAAAGACACATCAGCGCGAGCAGGGCGTAGTGCTGCCGCTCAAACTTGGATTTACCGTATTTGATTTCTACAGCGGCAAGCTTGCGGCGCAAAATAGCTACCAGGAAGTTGCCGCTACCACAAGCAGGCTCCAGAAACCGCGAATCGATTCGCTCAGTTTCTTCTTTTACCAAGTCTAGCATCGCCTCAACAAGCCAGGGCGGGGTAAACACCTCACCGTGTTCAGCGACGCGTTTTTTAGATTTTATGTAGCTTACTGGCGTCAAAGACTCCATTACGGGTATTTTATGCCAGATTGAAGTCTCAAAGGTGATGCCCCTTTTCGGAGATATCTCCAGTAGCAACGGGCTCGGGTTGAGTGTGGAAATAAACCTCGGAACGTTCCTTGATTCTGCCCAGGCGAACCAGGCGAGCCGCTATTGCACCCTGGGTTCGCCCGTGACGCTGAGCGATTTCGTTGACGGGTATGCCTGAGTCAAAGGCAGCAAGGAGCTCTTTATCTTCATCCACAGACCATGGACTACCAGCCTTTGCGTGAATAGAACTTTTGCGATGGGTTGCTCTATGGCGCCTAGCCTCTTTATCTAGTGCCTTTGAAGCAACAAAGAGTGCGCGGATGACCTGTGGACTATTTAGCGTGTTTTGTGCTGGCAAGATCTCTCCTGTCTCGGGGTCGATACCGTTGGCTAGTGCTTCTATGATTTTCCTCGCTTCAAGCGGCGACATTAAAGAAGCCTCCTATACGCTCATTCGCACATTAGCGATTAATCCCTTAGACCTTTCCTGAACCAGCGCAGTTTCCTATACCTCGAAGTGACCGCATAGAGGTCTCCAATATTCGCCGCATACTAACCCACCCCTGCCCATTTCAGACGGCAATTTGCACTTGACGCGCCCGCTGCCAAGCCAGCCACCCCTCAGTCATGCTCGAGTCATCCTGCAGTGCGTACCCTGATAGAGAACCTGAGGAGGTACGGGCATGAAAAAGCTGTTTGGGCTTATGGCGGCGGTGCTGTGGCTGGGGTGGGGGGTAGCCCTGGCCGATAGCTTCGACATTTTCGAGTACACCCCACCCCAGGGGTGGAAGAAAACCAACCTGCAGGGCGGGGTGATGCTCTCGCTGCAAACCAAAGAATCGTTTGGCGGCATTGTGCTGTATGCCAGCGTGCCCGCCGGCAACAACCCCGAGCAAAACTTTAAGGGCGAGTGGAAGCGGCTGGTGGAAGAGGGGCTGGGGCTGTCCGGTGAGCCCACCACCGAGATGGGGCCACCCAACGGCGAGTACCAGAACCTGGCGGGGGGCCTTGCGGCCACGCAGGACGGGCTCAACTACGTGGTGTTGCTCTCCACCTTTACCGGCAACGGGCGCGCGGCCAGCGTGCTCTACATCACCACCGACGAAAAGCTCTTCGACCTGTTCGACCGCTTCAACAGCACCCTCAGGCTCAACAAACCCAAAGCAGCACAGGCCCCGCCGGTCAATGTGGCCCGTCCACCCGCCAACGCACCGGCCAGCAACCGCAGCATCGCCACCCCCACCACCCGCTTCAACGACGGCTGGGTGGCCACCATCGAGCAGGGCTTCGTGCGGGTGGCCAAGGGCGAGGTGGTGGTGCTATTGCACTATGGCCTGCCGCTGCCGGACAACATGTGGGTGATGGGCAACGAGCAGGAGCGGGTGGGCTACTACTGGAACCGTCTGGTGGCCCCTCGCTACAGGGTGGACGAGCTCAAGGTCTTCAAAAACGACATCTGTTATTTTTGCCTTTATTTTGGCGAGGGCAGCGCAACCGAGATTGCCACCGGCGCGCGCAAACACGTGGCCCTCTACATCTCGTTTGGCAATGGCCTGGGCTATGCCGTCCAGGTGGTGGCCCCCAGCTTTGCCGCCTTTCAAAAAGAGTTTCCCAACATCGAGGCGGTGGGCAAGATGTACGGCTACAACAAGTTTATGGTCAAGGCCGCCGACCTGGTCGGCACGTGGAAAGAGAGCAGTTTCGCCGCAGGCCAGTACTACAACTCCGTCACCGGTGCCTATGCCGGCATGAACGCGGTGAGCAGCGCGCATAGCTTCACCTTTAATCGCGACGGTACCTATAGCTCTGCCCACAGCGGGGCCAGCGGCTTTGTGGGTTCACAGCAGTTCTACTCGCAAAAATACCAGGGCCGCATGACCCTAAACAACTGGCAGATGAGCCTAACCAACCGCTTCAACAACAAGACCGAGGTGTTCGAGGCCTACTTCGAGATGACCGGAAGCGGGCCGGTGCTGAACCTGGTTCAGGTAGATGGGGGCATGCGCTACCGGCTGGTGCGGGAGTAGCCGGGCTCTACCCGGCCACCCCCTCGAGCTTCCAGTCCACCTGGGGATGCATGGGCTTTAGGGCGTGCAGGAGTTCGTTCAGGCGGCTGATGGTCTCGAGGCCCTCTTCGCGCAAGGCCTCGCGCACGCGGGCCTGGTCGGGGTAGAAGCGCAAAGGGTGCTGCCACACCGCGCGGCCCGCCAGATAACCCCGCGCGCCGGCGTTCAGGGCAGCTTCCAGCATCTGCACAAACTGGTCGGCATTCAGGCCGCCCGAAAGCAGCAGCCAGGGGGCCGGGAGCTTGCTGTATTCGCGCATGTCGGCCTCGAGGTCCTCCAGGCTGTAGCCCGAGCCGCCCCACTCCTTCACTAAGCGGGCCGCACCGGGGAAGGCCAGTTTGTAGAGGTCGATGTGGAAGCTGGGGTCGGCAAAAGCCGCGGCGATTTCCAGCGACATCTCGCGCAGTTTGGCGTTGTAGGCGGCCTCGTCCTCGCCGGGCAGGGGGTAGGGCAGCACCTCGAAGATAAAGAGGCGGTCGGCCCGCTTGCACGCCTCCCCCACCCTTCGCACGAACTCGAGCTGGTGCTCGACAATTTCCTGTGGGGCGTCGGGGCGGTGCCAGGCCAGCAACTTCAGGCCATCGGCCCCCATCTGTACGGCCCGCTCCACGCTCCAGCCGGGGATGAGCTGGCTTTTGCGCCAACCGCCCTCGAGGGTCTCGAAGCGGTGGTGCTCGAGGGTCAGCATCAGGCCGGTTTCGCGGGGCAGGGCAGGCATGGCCGCCGGAAAGGCATAGTGCGGGTCGATCAGGATGCCGGTCACGGCGCGGCCCAGGGTCTCGGCCAGCAGGCCCTTGAGTTCGGCTACTTCGGCCCCCACATCCTCGGGGTTGCGGCCCAGGGCTTGGGCCACCAGGTTCATCAAAGGTGGGCGCTGGTCGATGGCCAGGGTGCCAAAGCGCAGGGCCCCATCACCGATACGGGCATAAGCACGGGCTTTTGCTGGAGTGGTTTGCATATCTTTCCCTCTGAGGTTTTTGGTGAAAAGCTGAATCTAGGCGCGGCCCTGGGATGCCAGGAAGGCCTCTAGCTCGTTGCGGTGTGGCGGCGCAGCGTTGGCACAGTGCAGGGCGGCTACCGCCGAGGCGAACTCGAGCGCCTCGAGCTCTGTTTGCCCCTCGGCCACCGCCAGGGTAAACGCACCGTGGAACACGTCGCCGGCCCCGGTGGTATCGCGCACGTGCACCTTGTGGGCCGCTACCCGTCCCCCCGCATACGCGACCCCCTCGGCCCCCAGGGTAACGGCAGCGAATACCTCCAACGCCTGTAGTTGGGCCAAAAGCGCATCCACGCCGCCTTTTTTCAGCGCCAGCTCTTCCGAGGCCACCACGTGCGTGGCCACCTGAATAAGCCTCCAGTCTTCCTCCCGGTCGCGATCCAGATCGAGCACCACCGGAAGGCCCCGCGCCCGGGCGGCCTGGCCCAGCCTATACCCGGCGGTGGCCCAGCGCCCGTCCAAAAGCAGCGCCCTCGCCTCCCCAAGCAGGTCTTCCTGGCTCAGCAGCAGTTCCTCGGGCAGGGCAGGCCGGTAGGGAAAAATAAAGCGCTCCCCCTCCGGCGTCACCAGCACCGCCGAGACCGGGGTGGCCGCGCCCAGCTGGAAATGGGTTTTGACCCCTTCGGCCTCGAGCAGCTCCTGCAGCCGCTCGCCCGCCGCATCATCGCCCCGGCGGCTTAGCAGGTGGGCCGCCCCCCCCAGCCGGGCCACCGCCAGCGCGGCCACTGCGGCCGGGCCGCCGATGGTCTCGCGGTAGGCCCGCACCCCGGTTCGGCTGGCGCGGGGTGGGAACTCCTCGACGTAGTAGCGCTGATCCAGGTTGGCCCAGCCCACGGTCAGTACCTTCATACCAGCCTGCGCTCCTCCGAACGTGGGGGCAGTACCTCCAGGCCCAGCCAGACACACATCTCCAGCAGGGCCTCCTCGTGCGCGCCCATCCCCACCGCCAGGTGGTGCGGGATGCGGTGGTTGAGCCAGCTCGCCAGGAACTGCCGGGGGGTGAGGGGTTCACCAGCCCAGGTAGGGCGGGTAAGGTGCCCTGAGTCGCCGTCGTAGCCCTTATCGCCGTTCAGCACCCCCCCGTGTACCACGGCTTTGCGGCCCGGCAGCAGGCGCAGGCCGCTGATGGGCCCTGCGCGCAGGGGCATGTCGCGCACGGCGGGCAGGTTGCGGTTGAAGTGCGGCACCAGCCGGGTGGGGCCACCGGCCCAGACCTGGGGGGCTTCGCCCCCGTGCCAGAGCATCACCCCTTTGGACGAGAAGTGCGAGATGTCCAGCAGGATGGCGGGCCGCCCCGAGATGGCCTTCAGGGCCAGCATACCGGCCAAGCCCATCACGTCGCCCTCGGGCGCCAGGGTGTAGCCCATATCGGCCAGACGGGCCATGGCCGCATAGGCCATCACCCCGGTTTGGTCGGGGATTTCCGGCCACTCCCGCAGGGCCACCCCGTCGTAGGGCCGGGCCAGTTTTTCCAGGGCCAGCTCGAGGCGGAAGCTTTCGCGCAAAGCTTCCAGCGGGTACTCCGAAAGCTCACGAAACGCTGACGCCCGCTCCTCTACCTCGGCCTCTGAGACCGCCGCCAGGGCCGCCCATAGCTCGCTCAGGTCGGCCTTCTCGACGGTAAGGCCGGTCTCGGGCAGGGCCCCAAAGGCAAAAAAACCCGGCGCATGGCCGCCCAGCCATAGCACGCGGCCTTCGCGCAGCACCCTGGCCCCGCGTAGGGCCTGTAGGGTGAGCTGCAGGCGGGCCTGGAACCAGGCATCCTCCACCACTCCGTAGAACCACTTGGTGGGCTTTTGCGCCAGCGAAACCCCCAGGTTGAGGCCGCAGATTGCGTTCTGCGGCAGGGGGCCGCTCTCCCACACCTCCGGCAAGGCCCACAGCCCCACCGGGATGGGAAGCTCCAGGAGCGGCATAAAGGCATCGCCGGTGGCAAAGGTCACATGCTGCACCAGCAGTAAATCCAGCTTTGCGTTTTGGGCCGCACGGGCCGCCGCCTCAGCCTGGGCAGCGTCGACCACCGGCTCGGCCACAAAGGCCAGCTCGAAGCCCAGCTTGGGGCCCAGGGCTTCCAGGGCTTGGCGGCTGCTGTGCTCGAGGCCCAACCTCGAGCCCCTGAACAAAGGCCGCACGATGGGAACTAGACCAACTCTTAGGTTTGACATATCACTTTTCGTTCACTTTAGTACACCCAAGCCGCACTAACCCTTGACTCCACCCTGGGTCAAACCGCCCACTACCCGCTCCTGGAACAGCGCAATCACCAGCGCCACCGGCACCAGGGCCACCACCAGCGCTGCCGAGATGAGCGGCCAGGGAAAGACGTACTCCCCCTGATAAAGCTGGATGCCCACCGGCAGGGTTCGCATGGCCTTGGCCGGTAACAGCGTGGAGGCCAGCAGGAACTCATCCCAACTGTTCACAAACGCCAGGATGGCCGCAGTAAAAACCCCTGGCGCAGCCAGCGGAACCACCACGTGCCACAAGGCCCCCAGCCGGGTGCTGCCGTCAACCATGGCGGCGGACTCGAGGTCGCGCGGGATGCCCGCAAAAAAGCTCACCAGCGTAAGGGTAGCCACCGGCAACGAAAGCGCAGCGTGAGGCAAAATCAGGGCCAAGTAGTTGTTACGCAGACCCAGCTCGTTGAAGGTCTGGTACAGCGGCACCATCAACGAGGCCACAGGAAACATGGAAACCCCCACCAGCAACGACAAAATCAGGTTGCGCCGCGGCACATGCAGTCGGGCCAGCGCATACGCCGCCAGGCTGGCCACGCTCACACACAGCAGCGTAGAAAAACCTGCCACGATCAGGCTATTCAAAAAGTAGCGGGCCAGGGGCTGCTCCCGAAAAGCTTGCACGTAGTTTTGCAGGGTAGGGTTGTCGGGCCAGTAGGTAATGGGAATGCGGGTCAGCTCGGCCTCTCCCTTGATGGAGGTCAGGAAAATCCACAAAGCCGGGAAAAAGCCATTTAACACAACGATAGCCGCAGCTATCCATAACCAGATGCGCGGGTTATTGATTTTCATATGTCCCCAAAAAGGCCTTTGCGGCCCTGATTTGCTTTATAGTGCTGCACTCGCCTATCCCTAGTCATCGGCACCTCGAATGTAGCGCAGGTAGATCACCGTAATCGCCATGCTGACTAAAAACAGCAGCACGGCCAGGGCTGATCCATAACCGAAGTTGAGGTTCTCGATACTGGTCACCCGCACGTACATCGCCAGCGTCTCGGTGGCGTTGCCCGGCCCACCTTTGGTCATGGCATAGGGGATGTCGAAGGTTTGAAAAGCGGTGATGGTGCGAAAAATCATGGCCACCAGAATGGCCGGCGTGAGCAACGGCAGGGTAATGCGCCAAAAAACCTGCCAGCGGCTTGCGCCATCTACCTCGGCGGCTTCGTAGAGTTCCTTGGGAATGGTCTGCAAGCCCGCCAGCAAAATAAGGGCTACGAACGAGCTGGTCTTCCAGATGATGGTAAAGCAAATAGCCCAAAAGGCCAGGTCGGGCCTGAACAGCCAGAATTGGCGCTCGCCCCCCAGGCGCACAATCCAGTCGTTGACCACCCCATACTGGCTATCAAAAAACCACTGAAAAATCAGACCCACGAACACCAGCGGCAAGGCCCAGGGCAGCAGCAACCCCAGGCGAACCGGCCACTTTACCCGAAAGGGCAGGTTGGCCAGCAAGGCCAGGCCCAGCCCCACCACCAGAGCACCCGGAACCGTAACCAGCACAATCAGGGCAGTGTTTCTAAACGCGTTCCAGAAGCGGGCATCCTCGAGGGCGGCTGCATAGTTGGCCAAGCCGATAAAGCTGGCCTCAGGGCCTTGCGTAAGCTGGTACTGAAAAAAGCTGGTGTAGATGAGCCGTACCACCGGATACAGCGCTACAAAGCCCAGCAGCAGGCCCGCCGGGAGCAGCAGCCAGACGGCCAGCGCTCGCTCGGACATATCGCCAAAACTTCGTCGGTATGGTTGGGTGGGCACAGACACAACTATTCTCCTGTCGAAGTGGCCTCGAGCCGCAGTAAGGGTGCAAAATTGCGGCTCGAGGCTCGAGGTAAACAGCTAGCGGTATATCGCGCGAAGTCCTTCGATAACTTCTTTAGCGGCCACTTCTGGGGTCTTGGTGCGGGCCAGCACCGCGTTGAGCGCCTTACGCATCACATCGGCCACCTCGGGATAGCGCGGATGCACCGGGCGGGCCCGGGCCGATTGCACCACCGGCAGGGCATCGGCAAACCAGGGGTTGGCCTTCAGCACATCGGGATCACGGTAAAGTGACGGGAAAACCGGTAGGTTGGAGGCCTCGATGGCCAGGATTTTGGAAACTTCCGGGCTCGAGAGGTAGCGCACCAGCTTGTAGGCCTGGGCTTTGTTTTTTGAGAAGTCGGAGATGGTCCACTGCCAGCCACCAAGGCAGGAGGCCGAGCGCCCGCCTTCGAACTTGGGCAACGGGACTACCCCAATCTTGCCTTTGACCTGGCTGTCAGCGTCGTTTTGAAATCTATTCCAGGCGTAAGCAAACAGGGTACCAAAAATCCAGCGGCCTGCCTGCATTTCCTGGCGGATGGTGTCCTGGGCTTTCTCGGCCATGTTGGGCGGAGAAACCTTGTGTTTGTCCATCAGGTCGAGCCAGAACTGCAAGGAAGCACGCGCCTGGGCCTCGGTCAGGATAAGCTTGCCCCCTTCGTCCACGTCGCCCCCAGCAGCCCAGATGGGCAGCAGGAAGCTACACACCGTACCCTCGGAGATGTTGCCCATGAAGCCGATCCCGTTGAGGTTGGCGTTGCGCTCACCGGCCAGGATGGTCTGAGCCTGCTTAATGGCTTCATCCCAGGTTACGGGGGGCTTGAAACCGTACTTCTCCAAGAGGTCTTTGCGGTAGTACAGGAACTGAGCATCAGCAAAGCTGGGCAGTGCCACCAGTTGACCATTGATGACGTTGGCTTTGGCATAGGCCGGAAGATACTGCTTGAGCAGGGCTTGCCGGGTAGCCGCTGGCAAGTACTTATCCAGGGTATCGGCCCACTTGGCCGCGGCATATTGGGCGGGCCGAACCACGTCAATCAAGATGGCGTCGATGCTGGGGTCGCGCGAGGCCAGCACAGTAGTGAGGTATTGCTGTTGCTGGTCGGAAGTAGCCCCACCGACTTCAATCTCCACACGCACTCCAGGGTTGCGCTGCTGGTAGGTATCCAAAATTTTGCGCAGTACATCGGGGCGCTGCTGCCCCCCAACGAACACCCGCAAGCGGGCTTGCTGTGCCAGCGCACCAGACATCACCAAGATAGCAACCAACAACCAAAAAAACTTCTTCATGGGTTTCCTCCTCCTTGTAGATGCAAACCTAGTTTACCGAGTTCGGCTTGTAGTGTCTCGCTAACCTCCACACCTTCTGTCATGGCTTTTTCTCGTAAAGCGGCCCGGCGCGAACCGGGAATCCGGCCTCCGACCGCTTCAAGAGCCTGGATGAGTTGGGCCACTCGACTGGCATAGCCCAAGCCAAATGCACCGGGATCGAAGGCTTGGAGCATCAACCCCGGCTTGGCAGCCTGCTCGGGGGGCATCCAGGGTAGGGGCAGCTCGGGCGAGAGCACCTCACCCGCCAGGACACCCGCCAGAATCTCAACCAGCACCGCCAGGGCAAAGCCCTTGCCTTCCCCAATGGGAATCAAGGAACCTTCCAGGGCTGCCCGAGCATCGGTGGTTGGGCGGCCCTCCTTGTCAAGCGCCCAGCCCTCCGGGATGGGCGCGCCTTTCTTCGAAGCAGCAATAATTTTGCCCCGGGCCACCACCGAGATGGAGGTGTCGATGATGATCGGCTGGGGCTGGGCCGGCGCACCCAGGGCGATGGGGTTGGTGCCCAACACCGGCCCAGGGGCAATAGCGGGCGGGGTGTTGGCAAAAGCTAAGGCCACCAGGCCCTGCTGGGCCAGCCGACCCACATAGGCCGACAACACCCCAGAGTGCCCCGCGCCGCGCACAGCCAGCGTTGCACTGCCCTGCTCCTGGGCCATCTGAGCCAGCACCCGCACCGCAAAGAGCCCGGCCACCGGCCCTGGTGCGCCGTCGGCATGGAGAATGGCGACACTGGGTTTGGTTCGTTCCAAACGCATCTGCGGTTTGGCATTCAAGCCACCCGCTTGGAGTTGGCTGGTGTACTGGGCCACACGGGTCAGGCCGTGGCCTACGTTGCCCTCGATTTCGGCCTCGAGGATCACCTCAGCGAACTCGTTGGCGTGGCCCGGGGCCAGCCCCAGGCTTTGGAAGTGGCTCGAGACCACCCGCAATAGCTCGGAATAGGGAACCTTCATGCCACCCCCAGGATGCTCAAAACCCCCTCGGCCACCCGCAGCCCCACCGCTTCCTGGGCCTCGGCGGTCAGGCCCGCCACATGGGGGGTTATCCACAGGTTGTCCACACCCCGCAGCGGGTGCTGCTCGGGCAGAGGCTCGGGGTCTACCACGTCCAACACGGCTCCAGCCAGATGACCCGAACGTAGGGCGGCCACCAGATCGGCCTGGTTGACCAGCTCGCCCCGGGCGGTGTTGATCAGGTAGCTGCCCCTGGGCATGGTAGCGATGGTCTCGGCCCGGATCAGTTCTTTGGTTTCGGGGGTTAGGGGGGCGTGCAGCGAGAGAAACTGGGCCCTTCGCAGCACCTCGGGGGTAGCAACCAGCTCGATCTCGAGGTCTTCTACCGCGCTCTCCCAGGGCAGGCGCATGGGGTCGGAGGCCACTACCTTCATGCCAAAGGCCCGGGCCCGCTTGGCCACCCGCAAGCCCACCTCGCCCAGCCCCACCAGGCCCAGGGTTTTGTTCGCCAGCTCAAAACCGCCAAAAGCGCTGCGGTTCCAGCCGCCCCCGGCCACGTGGGCCGCGGCCCTCGCAATGTTGCGGGCCAGGTGCAGCATGGCGGCCAGCACGTACTCGGCCACCGCAACCGCGTTGATGCCGCGGGCAAAGTAAAGCTGTACGCCGCGGGCTTTGAGGTCGGGCTGCACGATGTTGTCCAGGCCCACCCCCAGCCGCCCGACCACCTTGAGTTTAGGCGCAGCAGCCAGCAAGTCGGCATTCACTTGGGTCTGGTTGCGTACCACGAGCGCGGTGGCCTCGGCCAGCCGGGCCTTGAGGGCTGCGCGGTCTTTCCAGAGGTTGGGGTCGTAATGAACCTCGAGGCCACTTTGCTTTAGGCGCTCGAGCCCGCTGGGGGTGATGAACTCGCAAACCACAATCATGGTTCAGGCACTGGGGAACAGCTTGGTGATCACGAACTCGTTGTGCCGCAGAAGTTCAGCAGCGGTCAGGCGACCATTGACGGTGCGAACAAAAACCTCCAGGATGCGGTCGGCGGCCTGATCAAGATTGATATCTCCCACCAGCAGATCCGGCAGCTTCACGTCAATGTGCTCGCTCATGGTGGTGCAGGTGATGGGGTTGGGCGAGATCTTGATGACCGGGATGAGGGGGTGGCCCACGATGTTGCCCTGGCCGGTAGTGAAGAAGTGCAGCACGCTGCCCCCCGCCGCGCAGAGCGTAACCTGCTCGGCCCCGGCGGAGGAGCTGTTCATGAAAACCAGACCCTGACCCGGCTTGACCGGCTCGGCGTAGTCCAGCACCGCGTTTACCTTGCGCGAACCAGTTTTCTGGATGTTGCCCAGGGCTTTTTCTTCGATGGTGGAAAGCCCCCCGCGGATGTTGCCCTCGGTGGGCTGGGAGCCCAGCAGATCTACCCCCTGGGCCTCGATCATGCGGATGTAGTCGTTATAAATCTGCATGAACTTGCGCTTGAGGGCAGGGCTGGCGCAGCGGTTGGCGATCAGGTGCTCGCCACCGGTCAGCTCAGACGTTTCGCCGAAGATGACCGAGGCCCCCATGTCCACCAACCGATCCACCACCCGGCCCTGGGCTTTGTTGCCGGCCAGGCCCAAGGTGGGGTCGGACTCGCCACACTTTATGGAGAGCACCAGCTCGGATACCTGAACCGGCTCGCGCTTGAGCTCGGAGGCATCCTGCACCATGCGGTAGGCCGCCCGGCTGGCTGCGTTGATCACGTTGAGGTCGCCGTGGCGCTCGATGGAGAAGGTCTCGACGGGTTTGCCAGTTTTGGCGATGGCCGAGGCCACCCGGTCGGTCCATTTGGGCTCGATGCCGATCACCACCACCCCGTGTACGTTGGCATTGGCCCCGTGGCCCGAGAGGGTGCGGAAGGTGAGCTCGAGATCCGCACCAAACTGCAAGCGCCCATAGGGGTGTGGCAGGGCCGTGGTTCCGTTAATCAAGCGGGCCACGCCCTCAGCGGCGGCGTTGGACAGGTCGTCCACCGGCAGGATGAGCACGTGATTGCGCACCCCCACCGCCCCGTTGGGGCGACGGTAGCCGGTGAGCGCCAAGCCTTTAGAAGCTACTTTCCTGGGCATCATCGGCCTCCTTTGGCTTTGGGATTACCCTTGCTTTTTCCATAATCCCAGCGCAGGGTGCGGATGTTGTGCACGTGCACATACCCGCCTTTTTTTACGGGCCGGGTCATACGGCCCACCTTTTCGCCATACTCGATGACCACGTGGCCTTCGGGCATGTCCTTGAGGGCGATTTTGTGCCCCAAGGGGATGTCCTCCAGCAGCTTAACCTTGTGGGCTTTTCCGCCCTCGAGGCTATGGATGGTCAGCTCCTCGCCAGCTTTTAAATCGGCCACCGCAACCGCTACATCATCGGTGCTTTTATGCGCTAAGGCCCTATGTGCCACAAGTCCTCCTTTGGTTTCCTTGGGATTTTATATCTAAAATCTTTTATAGTCAATGTGCTAAACTGAAAGACCAAGGATGACCCTCAACCGCACCACCCTGAACCGCGAAGCCTACAAGGCGCTCAGGCAGGCCATTCTGGGGCGCAAGATTCCCCCCGGCCAGAAACTGGTGGTGCGGGTGCTGGCCGAAGACCTGGGGCTCTCCCCCACCCCGGTCAAGGAAGCCCTAGCAGCGCTGGAGCGCGAGGGGCTGGTAGTGGCGGTGCCCCACCGGGGCTATTTTGTGTTGGAGCCAAGCCTCGAGGATGTGCGGGAGATCTACAGCCTGCGCGAGGTGCTGGAGGGGCTGGCAGTCCGATTAGCCGTCGAGAATGACGGAAGGGCCCTTTTTAGGAAGCTCGAGCGCCTGTTTAGCAAGCAGCGCGAAGCCGCCGACCAGGGCGATATTGGCACCTATGGCGACCTAGACCTGGCCTTCCACCGCACCTTCTGGGAAGCCGCCGGCAGCAAACGCCTGCTCGCCACCGCCGAGACCATAGACGGACAAATTCGCATGCTCATCAACAGCTCGGCGGCCATCCCAGGGCGCCTGCCCCAGTCCCGCGCCGAACACGAAGCCATCTTGCAAGCGGTACGTGACAAAGACCCCGAGGCTGCGGAAGCTGCCATGCGAACCCACGTCCGCAACGCAGGGCGGGCGCTGGAAAGCTTTTTACTGGCCAGAGAAGCCCCGGATCGCTAGAACACTCTTCACAATCGCTAAGTCTCCTGCCAGCCTGATTGCCCTACCCTGGCCTTCCAGGGGCGAGAAAGGTGCAAAATCCTTTTGGCAAGGCCACCGGCGGGCTTTGGGCTAGCAAAGCGCTCCAGGTATCATACCGGATTCAAAAAGATAATCTTCAAACAAAAAGCGCTAAGAGGCTATCTTTTTGAATCCTAGAGCACACCCCTCGCTGCGCTCGGCGAAGAAAGCGTATCCCTTCGGTCGGGTTAGTTCGTCACCGTTCGGCGACGAACTAACCGAATCTGGTATCAGACCAGCTCGAGCACCCCGGCAAAGACCCGCCCCACAGGGCGGCCCTGCGCCCACAAGGTCAGGTCGGCGGGGGCCCCCGGGTGAATCTGGCCGTGCTGGGGCCAGCCCGCCGCCAGCGCTGCGCCCCGGGTGTGGGCCCACAAAACCTCGGCGGGGGTCAGGCGCTGGGCCGGATTCAGGGGGTGCTGGGTAGCAGCCTCCAGGTTCAGCTCGAAAAGCGGCTTCATCACCGGGGCATCCGAGCCAAAAGCCAGGGGCAGGCCGGTGTTCCACAGGTCGCGCAGGCGGAAGGCCTGGTGCTCGTGGCCCGGCAGGTGGTAGCGCACCAGCTCGGCGTCCCCTAGAAGGTGCATGGGCTGCATGGAAATCGCCAGGTTCAGCCCAGCAAACCGTGGCAACTCCTGATCGCGCACATGCTGGGCGTGCTCGAGCCGAAAGATACGCCCGGACTCGGGTTGTAGTTGGTGAAACACCTCCAACACCCCCTGCACCGCCCGGGTTCCGATGGCATGTACGGTCAGGCCGAAGCCCGCTGCCAGTGCTGCCTGGCCCTCACTTTCGATCAGCTCGAGGGGGTCGAGCGCCAGACCATGTGAACCGTCGGGGTAGGGCTCCACCATCCAGGCGGTGCGGCTGCCCAGGGCCCCATCGGCGAAAAACTTGACCGCGGCAATCTCCAGCCGGTCGCCCCGCCAGCCTGGCTGGGTTTCGCGCCAGTGGTCGCGGTCCAGGGCCCACCAAAGCCGCAGCGGCAGCCGGTCGGAAGCCGCGAGTTGTTCCGCCAGGCTATAGTGGCACCAGCCCATGTGATGAACGGCAGTGTAGCCCCGACGGGCCAGGTCTTGCAGGCCCCGCTCGAGCTCGGCCAGGCCGGGCGGGGGCAAGACCCGGTTTATTAGCTCCTGGGCAGCTTCCAGTAAATACCCGGTGGGCTCACCCTGGGCATCCCGCACCACCACCCCACCGGGCATATCGGGGGTTTGGGCGGTAATACCGGCCTCTCTCAGGGCCTGGCTGTTGGCCCAGGCCGAGTGCCGGTCGCGGCTTTGTAAAAACACCGGGTGGTGGGGTGCTACAGCATCCAGCAGTTCGCGGGTGGGGTAGTCCCGAAACAGATAACCCCCGCCGCGTATCCAGGTACCGGGGGGCAGGGTGCGGGCCTTCTCGGCCACCTGCTGGGCCACCGCCTGGGGGTCGCCAAGCCCCTCCAGGTCCAGGCTGCTGAGCTGCAACCCCCACATCTGCGGGTGAGCATGGGCTTCGTGCAGGCCAGGGGTAATCTGCTCAAAAAAATGCTTTTTGGCTCCCGGGTAGCGCGCACTCAGGTCTTGCAGGCTACCCACATCGGCGATGCGGTCACCTTCCAGATACACTGCCTCGGCCCCAGCCTCGGTCATGGTCTCTATTCGCCCATAAAGTAGCATGGGGGCATCCTATCCCGCCCGCAGCCCAGGCTCAAGCAGGGCCGGGCATGGGCTGGCAAGCCTCTTTGAGCAGGGCTGAGGTGATGAGAGATTGTAAAACCCGATTGGGTGTTTGCCTTCACACCTTGCCCACATCGGGCCGCTATACTCGAAAGCCGATGAGACGGGGCTTGCTGATTGGTCTGGGCATATTCGCGGGTTCGGTGCTGGGCTGGGCTGGAATCGAGCGCCACCACCACAACCGGGTCTTTGCGGGCGTGCAGGCCGCTGGGGTACTAGTAGGAGGCCTGACGCTGGAGGAGGCCACCGCGAAAATTGCGGCTGCCACGCAAAACATCACCCCACCCCTGCTCACCCTCAAGGCTGGCGACCAAACCCTGGAGGTCTCCGCCGCCGAGCTGGGCTGGCAGCCCGACCCCAGGGCCACCGCCGAGCGTGCTTTTGCGGTGGGACGAACACGCTGGAGCGAGCGCCTGGCAGCCCTGCGGGGGCAGGTCAGGGTTCCCCTGGTGCCCAGGGTGGATGCCAGAGCCCTGGAAAATCGCCTGCGGGTCATTGCCGACAAGCTCGAGTACCCCCCCACCGATGCCAGGGTGGTGTTTAAGAACGGCCAGTACGTGGTTATTCCCGAAAAGGCGGGCTTGCAACTCGACATCGAGCGCGCCATCGAGACCTATATCCAGCACCCCACGCAGAGCGTGCTCGAGTTTTTTCCCAGAAGCATCACCCCCCGCCTGACGGCGGCCATGCTCGAGCCAGTGGCCCAGAGGGCCAATGAACTCCTGCGGCCCGTTACCCTGGTGTATGCCGAACCCCGCCCCCTTGGTAGTGGAAAGATCCACCGGCGCACCCTGAGCATTGCCGAGGTAGCCTCACTCTTGATCGTCCAGGACGAGATTAAGGTCAACACCACAGCCCTGAACAAAATCCTGACCCAGTTTGCCCGTCACGACCGATTGCCCCAGGATGCCCGCTACACCCTGAGCCCGGAGGGCCAAATGGTGGTGCGCCCCGAGGTAGATGGCTGGAAGCTGAACCAGCCCGAGGCCCGCAAACGCCTCGAGCTGGCCCTTCTGCGCCCCGATTTGAGCGAGTTTAGCCTGACTGTAGTGCCCAAAACAGCCCAGGTGCGGGCTGCTGACCTGCCCAAAGCCGAAAACCTGCGGCTTCTGGCCGAGGCCACCACCAACTATGGCGGCTCAAGCAGCGAGCGTATTGCCAATGTCCACGCCGCCGCCCGCAACCTGGATGGCTATGTGGTGCCAGCGGGTGGGGTCTTTAACTTCAACCAGGCTATCGGCGACATCAGTCTGGAGAACGGCTTCAAGGAGGCCTTGGTTATCTCGGAAGGACGCACGGTTAAGGGCGTGGGCGGTGGGGTCTGCCAGGTCTCGACCACCACCTTCCGGGCTTTGTACCAGGCCGGGCTGCCCATCCTCGAGCGCAACCAGCACGCCTACCGGGTGCGCTGGTACGACCCCATCGTGGGCTACGACGCAGCCGTGTATCAGCCTTACCTCAACCTGCGGGCCACCAACAACACCCCCGGCCCCATTGTCGTGCGCACAGCATTTACCCAGTCTAGCCTTACCGTGCAGCTATACGGCATCCCCGACGGGCGCAAGGTGGTGGTCTCCCAGCCCGTCATCCTCTCCCGCACCCCCCACCCGCCGCCGCAGTACATCGTGGACACCAGCCTGCGCCCCGGCCAGATCAAGCAGGTGGACTGGGCCGTGGATGGCTTCCGTACCCGCATCACCCGCACCATCACCCACCCCGACGGCACGGTAAGCACCGACCAGCTCAACTCCAACTACCGCCCCTGGCAGGCGGTGTACCAGGTAGGACCCCAGACACCCGCTCCAGGGGATGAGGTGGCCTCGAGGTAGGTCTAGGCCGGGCTGATTTCAACCCGGTTGCGCCCCAGGCTTTTGGCCTGGTACAGAACCTTGTCGGCCCGCTCAACCAGGTTGTGGATGCTGTCGCCTATATGCCCCTGGGCCACGCCAAAGCTGGCCGAAACCGCCCCTACTTTCTCGAAGGGCCAGAAGGCAATATCTTCGCGCAAGCGTTCCACTGCCGCCAGCACTTCGTGCTGGTTGTCGCCGCGCATGATAATCATGAACTCCTCCCCACCCCAGCGCCCAAGCATATCGCTCTTACGCAAAGAGGTACGCAAGCGGCGCCCCACTTCTTTGAGCACATCGTCGCCCGCGGCATGCCCGAAGCGGTCGTTGATCTGCTTGAAGCGGTCTATGTCGAGCAACACCACATACACGCCATGGATGCGGTGTGAGGCTTCTTCCAGCAACTCACTCAAGGCCAGGCGGTTGGGCAGGCTGGTCAGGGGGTCGGTGCGGGCCAAGGTATGCATCTGCTCCACCTGCTGGTGGGCATGAGCAAGCTGGTCTTTAACAATTGCCAGCGCGTACAGTAAACCCGCCATAGCAAACAGCCGCATCTGGTTGCGCACAAATGACAAAAACTCGGCCTGGTACTGCCCCAGTGCCACCTCGCCCCCCAGCCGCAGCAAGCCCAAAGCCAGGGTAACCGCCGCCAGAACCAGGCTATAGACCAGCCCCATCCGGGCATCCAGCACGATGTAAGCCAGAACCATAACAAAAGCCATAACCCAGTAGGTGCTCTCGATCTCGACCCAGTTGTGCTCGAGGCTGCCCCAAAACAGGTAGTAGACAAACTTGAGGGTGAAAAACACTGTCGTTGCGGCTATGGTCTCGCGCTCTATACGCGCCAGGTTGGTCTGGTGAAGTAGCCGCCAGGCCCAGCTAGCACACAACAGAATAAACAGTGGGTACAACCATCGAATAAAGCCTTCCTCTGGGCGCATGAGCCAGATCAAAAGCAAAACCGGTATGGCCAGCAGAACGCCCCAAAAGTAGGCCGTTCGTTTTCTATCCCGAAGGACATTTGTCGGCAACCCCTGCACCCCTCCAGTCTAGAGGAGACTCGAGCGCCTTGGTGCCAATTTGGCACTCAGAATTCAGCTAACGTGTAACGGAGTCGGTCTGGGGGGCCTCCGCGACCCCGGTTTTATCTCCCAGGCGACGCTCGTTGCCCGCCTGCAAGCGCTTGATGTTCTCGCGGTGCGTCCAGAAAATCAGGCCTGCCAGGAGCAACACGGTTAGAATTTCCCAGAAAGGCCGCCCCAGCGCGATGGTAATGACCACCGCGGCAAGACCCCCAACCATGCTCCCAGCCGATACAAACCGCGTCAGCCACATGGTCAGAATGCCCACCGGAAAGGCCAGCAAGGCCACCAGTGGATCCAGAAACAGCAGTGTTCCAAAACTGGTCGCTACCCCTTTCCCCCCCGTAAAGCGCAGGAATACCGAGTAATTGTGGCCCAGCACCGCAGCCAGGGCCACCCCGCCCAAGAGGGGCCCCTCGATGTTAAATAAGCGGGCCAGCAAAACGGCAATGCCCCCCTTGAATACGTCAAACACAGCCACCACCACCGCCGGGCCAGCCCCCAGGGTACGCAGGATGTTGGTGGCCCCGGTATTCCCAGAACCCACTTTCTGAATATCCACACCATAGTAACGGGCGACCCAGGCCCCCGCAGGAATCGCGCCGAACAAGTAAGCCAGCAACAAAACAAACCAGACGTTCCAGTCCACACGGGCATTTTATCGCAGTCTTCGCTAATTTTGCCGCTGCTCCGGAAAGCAAACTGTCCTGCTCGCCCCGACCCAGTGTCATCTCTGCGGGTGTGGGGCGCGTCCGAGGCCTTCCTCAGCGCCGTTGGGTGGGTTATGGCCAGCTCTGGCACAGGCCTGGCCAAAGCTCAATCGCTAAAGCGCTCTTCTTTCCAGGGGTCGCCCCGGCGGTGGTAACCGTTAACTTCCCAAAAACCCAGCTCTTCCCTGTCCAAAAACTCAAACCCCCGCACCCACTTGGCGCTCTTCCAGGCGTAAAGGTGCGGCACCACCAGGCGCAATGGGCCGCCGTGGTCGCGGGGCAGAGGCTGGCCAAACAGGGTGTGGGCCAGCAGGTTCTGCTCGAGCAAAAAGTCATCCAGGCTCAGGTTGGTGGTATAGCCCCCGTAGCAGTGAACCAGCACCGCCCGGGCCTGGGGCCTGAGCCGAACCTGCTGCATCAGGTCGGGCACCCGGATACCGCGCCACTTTACGTCCAGCTTGCTCCAGCGGGTTACGCAGTGGAAGTCGGCGGTGAGGTCGGATTGCGGCAGGGCCAGCAGGTCTTCCCAACCCAAGGTTTTGGGTTCTTCCACCTGTCCTTTGATTTCAAACTTAACTTCTTCAGGGCGCACGTTGGGGGTGGGGCCATAGGTCAGCACGGGGAACTTCTCGGTGAGCACCTGGCCGGGGGGCACCCGCTCGCTGTCCACATTTTTGGGCTTGAAGAAATTGCCAAACATAAATGCAGGATAGACGCAGGGCCAGAAGGCCCGGGTAAGCGGGGGCACAAAACCTTAGCGCGAGCGGTAGCGAATCACCTCGACCTTCTCCATGGTAATCAGGCCTTCCTGCACCATCTGGTCGAGGATGGGCAGGAAGGCCTGTATTTTCTCCTCGCTGTCTACAATCTCGATGCAGATAGGCAGGTCTTCGGAAAGCTGGAGTATTTTGGCGGTGTGGATGCGAGAGTGGGCGCCAAAACCCATGAACCCCCTGTAGACGGTGGCTCCAGCCAGGCCTGCTTTTTTGGCCTCGAGCACAATAGCTTCGTAGAGGGGCCGTCCCTGCCACTTGTCCGACTCACCCAAGAATATACGTACCAGCTTGGCTTCCCCTTGCAGCTTCATACCCACCTCCCGGCCCAACGGTAGGCCAGCAAGACCAGGGTAAACCCCAGCACCACACTACCGGCCACATACAAAAAAGCCTTCAGCCACTCCCCTTGTTGCACCAGCGTGAGGGTTTCCCAGCTAAAAGTGGAGAAGGTGGTGTAGCCGCCCAGTAGCCCCACTGCCAAAAACAGCCGCCACTCCGGGCTCATGGCTCCCTCGAGGCTCAGTCGCAGCACCAACCCAATTAGAAAGCTGCCGGTGATGTTAATCAAAAAAGTGCTCCAGGGAAACCCCGGCCCCCAGAGGCCCTGCACCCAGGCCCCCAACCCATAGCGCAAGGCGGCCCCGAGGGCTCCGCCCAGCATGACCAGTAGATAGCGCTCCACGTTGCACAGTATCTTCCCTAAAGCCCCTCTTAATCCAGTCCAAGGTAAAGCTCTCAGCTTAGCTGGGGTAGACTCTAAGGATGAAATTTTGGAGTCCCCTTCTTGTACTTCTTCTGCTGGCCGGCTGTACGCCCCAGCCTGGCATTAGCGATAGCCAGCGCCGGGAATGGGGTTTGCAACCCATTATTGCTGACTTTGCCCCGGATCGAGGCGAGGGCGGCAAGTACAAGCTGCGCGAACGGGTCTTTTTTAGCTTTACCCTGAGCCAGCCGGGCTACGTAACCCTGGTTACCATGGACTCCGACAGCACCACGGTGGTGCTCGAGCGCAACGTGCAGCTACCCGCAGGCCGCCATACCTTCCCACTGGCCACCGACCGCAACGCCCAGGGCCAGGCCACCTACCTGGTCGTACCGCCTTTGGGGCCCTCGCGCTTCCGGCTTTTGTACACCAATGTGCCCGCCACCAACCGGGAGCTGTTTAGGGGCAAACTGAGCAACGAGGAGTTCAACCGCCACACCCAGGCTTACCTGAGCGGGGCCCAGGTACGCGATGTGGCCGAGACTTGGATGGAGGCGGTGGAATGAGGGTTTTTATACTGTTCCCCCTGGCAATGTTACTGCTGGCAGGCTGTACACCTCCTGGCCCTTCGACGCAGGTATGTACCCCTGTTACTGAGCTGGGTAGCGTAACCGGTAGCCTCACACCTGTGAGCGCCCTAAAGGTGCTCGATCCCGACAAAACCGAGGTGGCCCCCAGTCAGGTGGTGGTTACCGACAGCGCGTTTAACGCTAGCGCGGGCGATGTGCTGGTTAGTAACTGCAACGATGGCCTGTTGCGCAAAGTTAAGAGTGTCTCTAGTCAGTCTGTCGCAAGCGGTGGGGTTTCCAGCCAGGCGGTGCGGAAAGTGTATATCCAGACTGAGGAAGCCACCCTCGAGGACGCCATTGCTTCAGGCGATGTGAGCCTCGAGACCGACCTGACCATCGGCGAGGCCAACATGGTGCAGGCTTTGGATGGGGTGAGCGTGCAAGATTTCACCGGGCGCATCAACCTAACCAACGTCAAGTTCGACATCCCGGGTGTTCCCGGCGGGAGCATCACCCTCAATGGCTTTATCGAGCAGACCCTCAAACCCAGCTTCAACCTGAAGATTAGCAGCGGCAGCGTGGAGGTGTTCAGGGCCAGTATGAGCGGCACGCTCAAGTCCTCCATTACCGCCACCATCCAGGCCAACGCCAGCTACAGCCCTTTTAGCCTGAACAAAGAGCTGGCCTCCTGGAACATCAAGCGGGCCTTCCTGGTGGGCAGTGTGCCTGTGGTGGTGGTCTTGCAGCCCAAGCTGATTGCCGGGGTGAGCAGCAACGCCAGCGGCAAAGTAACGGTGCAGGTGGGCATTGCCCCTACCTTTACCACCAACCTCCAGCTCGACTACGACCGCAGCCGCACCACCAACGGCGGGTGGAACAACACCTTTAGCGCCAATTTTGCCCTTAATCCCACCTTCAACTACTCGGTTCCGGTGCAGGGTGCGGGCAATGCCTTCGCGGGGCTGGCCATGGACATCAAGTTTTATGGCGTGGCGGGGCCCAGCCTCGAGGCCAAGCCTTTCATCAACCTGACCCTAAACGGCAATAACGGCTCGGCGGCCCTCAAAACCGGCATCAACGGTAAAAGCAAGGTCGAGGCCGGATTCAAGGTGCTGGGCAAGGGCCTCGAGACCAGCTACGACGGGCCCAGCATCGAGCAGGCCCGCACTTTTAGCTGTCAGGCCCCCAACAAATGTACCGCCAACTGAAGATAAAACCCTCTGGGGTGGGGGCCAGGGCGGTTGCACTTTGCGCCTCTAGGCCGCAAAATACCCAGGTGTTCGAATTTGCCATCACCGCCCAGTCTGGTCGGGCCCGCACTGGGCTTTTTCACACCCCCCACGGCGTGGTGCAAACCCCAGTCTTTATGCCGGTGGGCACCCAGGGCAGCGTGAAGGGAATCTCGCCCCAGGAACTCAAGGCGATCGGCTCGCAGATTATCCTGGGCAACACCTACCACCTGCTCCTCAGGCCCGGCCCCGAACGGGTGCGGGCCCTGGGCGGGCTGCACAGGTTCGCCGCTTACGACGGCCCCTGGCTCACCGACTCGGGCGGTTTCCAGGTGATGAGCCTGGGCGACCTGCGTAAAATCAGCGAGCAGGGCGTAACCTTCCGCAGCCACCTGAACGGCGACCTGATCGAGCTCACCCCCGAGTACAGCATCCAGGTGCAAGAAGCCCTGGGGGCCGACATCATCATGGCCTTCGACGAGTGTCCGCCCTACCCGGCCAGCCCGGAGTACCTGAAGGCTTCCATCGAGCGCACCCTGCGCTGGCTCGAGCGCAGCCTGAAAGCCAAAACCCGCCCCGACCAGGCCCTCTTTGCCATCGCCCAGGGCGGAGTTGATCTGGCGCTCCGTAAAGCCAGCGCAGAAGCAACGGTGGCCTTCGGCACCCCCGGTTTTGCCATTGGCGGCTTAGCGGTGGGGGAGCCCAAAGAGGGCATGTATCCGGCGGTGGAGCTTTCCACCCGGCTGCTGCCCGAAAATAAGCCCCGCTATCTGATGGGCGTGGGCCACCCCGAAGACCTGGTGGCCGCGGTGGCGCTGGGGGTGGATATGTTCGACTGCGTCTACCCCACCCGCACCGGGCGCTTCGGCTACGCCCTGGTGCCCGAAGGCCGGCTCAACCTCAAGCTCACCCGCTACCTCGACGATCCCCAGCCCATCGACCTCGAGTGCGACTGCTACGCCTGCACCCACTACAGCCGGGCCTATCTGTGCCACCTGGTGCGGGCCGAGGAGATGCTGGCCCCCCGCATGATCTCGCTGCACAACCTGCGCTACCTGCACCGCCTGATGGAAAGCGCCCGGGAGGCCATTCGGGCAGGCAGTTACGGCGATTTCGCCCGGGATTTTGCCCGAAGGCGCTTTGGGCTCGAGATCCCAGCGTGGTTCAGTAAGGCACTGGAAGCAGGCGGGCACTGGTAAGGTTATTCTGAAAACGTGCATGACGCGCTGGTGATCTACAAAGGCAAGCCCGCCCTGGCCCGCGGGGCCGGGGACAAGCTACTGCTCGAGCTGCCCTCGGGCGAGCGCCTCAGGGTGCGCCCTAAGGACGTTCTCCTGCTGCACCCCGGGCCTGCCCTTCTGCAGCTCAGCCCACCCCAGGGTGAGGTGGAGACAGCCTGGGCCCTGCTAGAAGGCCAGACCGTAAGCCTGCGGGAGCTGGCCGAACTGGTCTATGGCCAGTACACCCCCGAGGCAGCGTATGCTGCGTATCAACTGACCCAGAACGACCCGCGCTTTGTGCTGGAAGGAAGTGGGGCTCGAGCCCGTACCCAGGCTGAGCTAGAGGCCATCTTGAGGGATAAAAGGCACAAAGAAGAGCGTGAACAGGCCTTTTTGCAGGGTGTACAGCGGCTTAGGCAAAAAGCCCCGGCCCCGGAGGATGCCCCTCTCTTGGCCGAACTCCAGGCCCTGGCTTTGGGCAAGCGCAAGGAAAGCCCCGTGTTGCGGGCCCTGGGACATCCCGAAACACCGGAGAGCGCCCACCGCCTTCTGCTCGACCTGGGGGTCTTTCGCTACGAGAACCCGCACCCCCAGCGGCTAGGCCTCCGTCTCTTTCCACCCGAGTTAGCTATACCCCCTTTGCCGCCGGAGCAACGAACCGACCTCACCGCGCAGCTTGCTTACGCGATTGATGACCCCGGAAGCCAGGACCCAGACGACGCCATTTTCGTTGAGCCGGTTGCCTCAGGCTACCGTCTTTTGGTTCATGTGGCCGACGTGGCCGCCCTGGTAACCCCAGGTAGCCCGCTGGACCAGGAGGCCATGCGCCGAGGGGCCAACCTTTACCTGCCCGAAGGAACCATCCCCATGCTGCCTTTCGCCCTCACAGAGGCTTTAGGGCTGGGGCTAAAGGAGGTCTCCCCCGCCCTAACCTTCGAGTTGTGGCTCTCGAAGGAAGGCGAACTTTTGCAGCAAAGCGTCTACCCAAGCCTGGTGCGGGTGCAACGGATCACCTACCAGGAAGCCCTCGAGGTAGCAGCGCTCCAGGCGCTACAGGCCGTCGCCGAGGTCTTGCAGGCCCGCCGGGTCGCGCAAGGCGCTCTGGACATCGCCCTGCCCGAAGTCAAGATACGGGTCGAGGGAGAAGCCGTCCATATCCTGCCCCTTCCCCCGTACCCGAGCCGGGTCTGGGTGCGCGAGGCCATGCTGCTGGCCGGCTATGCCGCGGCCCAGCTAGCCCTGCAAGCAGACCTTCCTTTTCCCTTTGCTACCCAGGAAGCCCCCAGTTTCCAGGTGGAGGCATCCGGCCTGGCTGGCATGTGGGCCCAGCGCAAGGGCCTCAAGCGCACGCAGCTCAAGTCCACCCCTGCGCCCCACCACGGTCTGGGCCTGCCCTTCTACGCCCAGGTGACCAGTCCACTGCGGCGCTACCTCGACCTGGTGGCCCATCAGCAGCTCAGAGCCTGGCTGCGCGGGCAAAAACCCTTATCCCAGGCCGAGTTGCTCGAGCGGGTCGGCGCGGCCGAGGCCATGGCCGATTTGGTGCGGGAAGCCGAGCGAAAAAGCCGGGATCACTGGATCCTGGTGCACCTTCTGCAAAAAGGCTATGAAGGTTCCGGAACCCTGGTAGAGCGGCGCGGCCTGCAGGGCCTCTTCTTTATGAATGAGCTAGGGCTGGTTACGCAGGTAGCCCTCGAGCAAAACCTGCCGCTTAATACCGTGGCCCAGCTCCGCTTTCGGGGCGCAGAGCTACCCCGCCTGGAACACCACTTCAGCCTGCTCACCACCGAAGTGGGGTAAGGACGCATCGTGTACAAAACCTTACCCCTCCCGGTAAAAGCGGCTGTTCAGGTAGTAGTCGGTGTACAGGATTTTTACAAAGGCTGCCAGCGGCACCGACAGCAAAGCACCCCCCAGCCCAAATAGCGAGGCCGCTATCAGCACCACGGAAATGCCCGTGACCGGGTGCAGGCTGGTGGTGCGGCCCATGATGATGGGCCAGACGAAGCCCTGAATCTGGTTGCACAGCCACAAGGTAAAAGCCACCACCGCAAAAGCCAGCCAGCCCAGCGGTAAAGCCAGCACCAGCGCCGGTATGGCCGAGATAATCACCCCCAGCACCGGCACAAAGCTAAAGATGAAGGCCAAAAAGCCCAGCGACATGGCCTGGGTAAGAACCTCGAGGCCAAACCCCTGGAACACCCCAAAGGCTATATACATGGCCAGGGTGATGAGTGCTCCGTTGAACAGCGCCCCCAGAATGGTGCCACGCACATAACCCCCAAAGGCCATATCGGCTTTTTGGGCCAGCTCGAGGGTGCGCGGCTGGTAAGGCGCGGGAATGGCCCGCAGCAAAGCCGCCCCAATGCGGGGGAGGTCGTAGAGCAGGTAAATCGAGATGGTAATGACCGTCAGAAGCTGAAAAGCCCCCCCCAAAAGCCCGGTGAAGAAGCCCAGTAGGTTGCCCCCCTGGGCCAGCACCCCCTGGAGGGCCTGTAGCAAGGTCTGGGTGAAGGCCTGGAGCAGGGTTTGCAGGTTGAGGGCAGCCTGATCGAGGGCCTCGAGCAAAACCGGCGGCAGCTCGACGCGGCCTATCTGTTCGGGCAGGCCTTGTACCCAGCCAATCAGAGGCCACAACAACGCCGGTAAACCCGCGGCAAAACGGGCCAGTTGACCCACCATGCCCGCCAGCAGCACCGTAGCCAGACCCATAAAGAACAACATGCCCACAAAAACGACCACCACGCCCAAAGCTCGGGTGAGGCGGCGCACCTCGAACCAGCGCACCACCGGGCCGACCACATACGAAAACACAAAAGCCACCAGCACGATATTCACAGCGGTACGCGCCCCGTTCATCACCCAGCTCAGCAGCAAAAATGCTAGGCCCGCCAGGCCCACGTACACCACCACCCGCACCCAGGGGTTCTGCCAGGCCCAGCTCAAAGTTGCGCCCATACTCCCTCAGCCCTCGCGGTAAAAGTGGCTTTTCAGGTAAAACTCGGCATAAATGACCTTGAAGAAGGCCAGCAGCGGAACCGCCACCAGTGCGCCCACCAGCCCGTAGAGACTCGAGCCCACCAGAATTGCGCCAATCACGCTAACGGGATGCAGGCTGGTTGCCTGCCCCAGAATACGGGGGCTCAGGAAGTGGGCCTCCACCTGGTTCACAACTACCACCACCCCCAGCGCGGCTATGACTTGCGGCCAGCCTACCGTCAGTGCCAAAAGCAGCGCAGGCATCGTGGAAATAATCACCCCCGCAAAAGGGATGATATTGAACAGTCCCGCCAGCAGTCCCAGCGAACCAGCCAGCGGCACCCCGAAGACCCAGAGCCCCAGTCCCACCAGCAAGCCCACCCAAAAAGCCACCTGGATTTGCCCGCGAATATAACCCCCCACAGCACGATCCAGTTTGGCTGCCATATCCGCCGCAAAAGGCTGGTAGGGCAACGGAATGGCCTGGAAGAGGGTCTTGGAGATTTGGGGTAGGTCGTAGAGCAGATAAATCGAGATGATGAGCGCAGCAAAAAACTGGAGCACTCCCCCCGCCACCGACGCCAGGAACCCCACCAGGTTGCCCCCCTGGGCCAGCAGGGCCCGCAGCCCCTGCAAAAGGGTCTGGGTAAAGCCCTCGAGCAGGGTTTGCAGGCTCTGGGCTGCCTGGGCGAAGGCCCCTTCCAAAGCGGGGGGAATCTCAATCTGACCCACGCGCGAAGGGATATTTTCTATCCAGGCCAGCAGGGGCGTGAGCAGGCGGGGAAGTTCTGTAGCAAAGCGGGCCAGCACGTTCACCATGTCGGCGATCAAAAACGAGGCCAGCCCCAAAAACAATCCCAGCCCCAGGTAGACCAAAAGCACCCCCACAAAGCGGGGCACCCTGCGCTTTTCCAAGGCCCGCACAATGGGCGAGGTCAGGTAGGCAAAAATAAAGGCCAGAAAGAGCGTGACCAGAGCCGCTCTGGCCCCGCCAAACACCGCCCCCAGTAGCTGAAGGAGCAGGTAGACCAGAATCAGATAAACCGCAATCCGAATCCACAGCAGCTTCCAGACTTCGGCAAGGTCGCGGCGCATGGGGATTACAATACCGTACCCTCTAGGGGAGACCGAACTCGAGCTTGGCCTTGGCCCGCACCATCTCGGGCCTCAGACCCTGACCAAAATACCTGTCTTTGTCGGGCTCGCCATCCCACAACTCGAAGAGCAGCCGTGCCCCCTCGCCCCGACCCCGCAGGGCGGCCTCGGTGCCGCTGTTGCCCACCCGGCCAATCCACTGCCCTTTGTGAACCTTGCTGCCCACCTTAAGGCCAGGGGCAATCTCGGAAAGGTGGGCATATACGGTGGTAAAGCCCCCTGGGTGGCGAATCCAGACCTCTCGCCCGCGCAGCCGATCCATTTGCTCGGGGCTGGCCCCATTGGCAACCGCCCGAATCAGGGCCTCGAAGTCGGCGCGGGTCATCTCTTTGTAAGTGGTCTCGGCCTTAATCACCTCGCCCCCCGCCGCCGCCACCACCCCCATGCCAAAGCGCACCGGCACACAAGCATCACCATCGATAAACACAAAACCGGGGTTGGTGCCTTTGCGGTATTCGCGGGGGGCACCGGGCAGGTTGCTGTCGGTTTTGGGAAGGCAGGCGCCCGGCAGGGGCAGCATAAAGCCCTCGGGACCTTTTTGCAGCTCTTGCTTTAGTCGGACAATTTCCGCCTGCAAACCCGCCATCTGCCGGCGCGCACTGGATAGTTGGGCGCTCTGCCACAAGGCTATAAGCGTAACCAGAGCGAGCACAACCCAGCCGGGTTTGATCGGCATGGGTTTATTCTATGCCAAAAATAAAGAGACGCGGCAAGCCACGTCTCTAAGTATGGTCTTGCTTTTTTAAAGCAGGCTCAGAAGGCGGGCTTTGATCTGCTTGGCGCTGAGGCCCTCGAGCTTCATACCTTTGGAGCGCTCAACCAGCTCGTAGACCTTGTGGGCATGACTGTTGGCCACCCGGAAGGTGATGTTGTGGCCAGCCACCGTTACGGTCACTTTGCGCAGGTTGGGCTCTTGCCAGTGCTTGGTGTAGCCGGTAATCTTCTTACCTACCCCACCTTCCCGTTTGGCCTTACCACGGGTGATGATGCTGTAGGCCACCGTGGGGCGCTTGCCGCTAATTTCGCAGATCTTCGACATCGCAGGACTCCTAACTGCCAACACAAGGGGTAACCCCTTGCTTCAGGGCAACAGTAGCGAGTATAGCATACCCTCACGGGGCCGTGCTAGACTTCCCAGCGGTATGAACATCGCCACCTGGCTGGTTCCCGTCCTACTGGTCGCCGATCAGGCCATCAAACTTATGGTGTTGTGGGCGGTAGGCCCCCGCATTTTTGACGAAGGGGTGGGCGCCATTTTTCTGACCAATCTGTTCTGGATCGTGGACGCGACCTTCATCAAAAACACCGGCGCAGCCTTTGGAATTTTCCAGGGCGGTGCCCGCATTCTGGTCTGGGTGAGCCTGGTGGTGGGCATCGGGATTCTGCTCTATCTGAGCACGAACCACCGAAGGGTCTCGCTTCTGAGCCAGATGGCTTTTTCGCTAATTGCCGCAGGTGCCCTCGGCAACGCAATAGACCGTCTGGGCCACGGCTGGGTGGTGGACTATGTGGACATCAACCGCACAGGCATCTTTATCCTGGACAGCTTTCCCATCTGGAACCTGGCCGATGCTTGCGTGGTGGTTGGGGTTTTCATGCTGTTGCTGCCCCAGCGCAAGCGGCGCTACTGAGCCTGGTACTCAGGCACAGCAGAGCAAGCTGGCAACAGGCCGCAAAAGCCTCGATTGGTTCTTTTTCTGGGGCCCCCGCCTGAAAGCGCGGGCAGCAGCCTGAAAAACGATGGTGCTCCAACCCGCCCCTAACGGAACGATTCGGGTGGGGTTCACACATCAGGCCTCGGGATTAAAAGCCACGGTAGCTGCTTCTGGCTGCTTGCTTTGGGCAATAATTTCCCGCACCCGCTCGCCTTGCACAATCTCTGTTTCCAGGAGTTCTGCGGCCAGCTGGTGCATGGCCCTGGCATTGTTGGACAGCACTTGTTTAGCGCGTTCGTAAGCCCGATCCAGAATAGCCCTGATGTCCGCATCAATAAGGCGGCTGGTCTCCTCGGAGTGGTCTTGCTTCTTGGCAATTTCCTCGCCCAGGAAGATGGGGCCGGTGTTGGATCCCCAGGCCACGTTTTTGAAGTGGTCACCCATGCCCCAGTCAAGCACCATCTGCTTGGCCAGACTGGTAGCCTGCTTGAAATCGTTGGCCGCTCCAGTGGTGATGGTGCCCACAAACAGCTCTTCGGCGGCCCGGCCCGCTAAGGTCATGGCCAGGGTGTCCTCGAGGTGCTCCTTGCTCATCAGGATACGCTCCTCGGGCTTGCTCCAGCGCACCCCGAGGGCCATTCCCCTGGGCACAATCGAAACCTTCTCGGTCTTGTCGGCATAAGGCAGCTCTTCGCCCGCAATAGCGTGACCGGCCTCGTGGTAGGCCACAGCCCGCTTTTCCTGCTCACTCAGCTTGAGGGTGCCGCGCTCGAGGCCCAGCATAATTTTGTCGAGTGCGGTCTGGAAGTGCACGTTGGCAATCTCGGTGGCATTTTCGCGGGCAGCCTGAAGGGCGGCCTCGTTAACCAGGTTTTTCAGATCGGCACCGCTGAACTGGGGGGTCAGACGGGCCAGGTTCTCTACATTGACATCAGGGGCAAACTTTTTACCCCGCATATGAACCTGCAGGATTTCCTTGCGCTCTTCCAGGGTAGGCAGCCCAATCACCACCTGGCGATCAAAGCGCCCTGGACGCAAAAGAGCTGGGTCGAGGATGTCCGGGCGGTTGGTTGCAGCCAGCACAATTACGCTGGTATCCTTCTCGAAACCATCCATCTCGGAAAGAATTTGGTTGAGGGTCTGCTCGCGTTCGTCGTGGCCCCCCCCAATACCGGCCCCACGCTTGCGGCCAATGGAGTCCAGCTCATCAATGAAAATGATGGCTGGCGCATTGCGGCGGGCTTCCTCAAACAGGGTACGCACCCGGCTGGCCCCCACCCCCACAAACATCTCCATAAACTCCGAGGCCGAAACCGAGAAAAACGGCACCCCAGCCTCGCCCGCTACCGCACGGGTTAGGAGGGTTTTACCCGTGCCGGGCGGTCCCACCAGCAGCACACCCTTGGGGATCTCGGCCCCAATGGCAATGTATTTTTGCGGGTTTTTGAGGAAGTCCACCACTTCCATCAGCTCTCGCTTAGCTTCACTGTGGCCCGCCACATCTTTGAAGGTGGTATTAACCCGCCGCTCTTTGCCGTACTGACGGGCCCGGCTCTGGCCAAACTGCATAACCTGTCCGGCCCCGCCCTGCGAACGCATAAAAAAGTACCACCAGAACGCGATAAGTATCGCTATGGGCCCCACGGTATATAGAAGCTGGGGCCAGATGCTAGGCAGGCGATTTTCGATGATTACGCCATTCTGACGGAGAAGGTTGGTGAACTGGGGATCGCTGTAGCCCGCCGGAAGGGCAATAACAGTAAAGCGGTCGGTGGTTTCAGTGGTGTTGCCAGCCTTGATGCGCTCAGGTGCCTTAAAAAAACCGTTGATGCGACCTTCCTGCAAAATGACCCGGGCTACCTTGCCCTGCTCGACATAGCTGATGAAATCGCTATAGGGAATGCTAATGCGGGCATTGTTGCTGCCACTAAACAAGGTAAAGAGCCAGTAAGCCAGAATGGCGACCAAAGCCAAGCTCCAGGGGTTGATGCGATTAGACAAACCAAAACCTCCATTGGGCGCCTGCGGTGCAGGCCGTGCACATTCTGCCGATTATATAACGGCAGGCAAGTGCACTAAAACTGTAAATCATGGTACTCAATCCTGGAATGAGGAATGAGTCCCAGGGCCTAAATACCAGAATTTGGCCGGTTGGCTGCTGGGTGTCGAAACCGCCAGGGCCAACTGGACGATCCCCTTCGGGACAGACGGCCAGGGCCGCTGTTCACCTGTGGCGAACCCTTTGGGATAGAACCCGGCCCATGCTTGGGTTGCCCAGGTAGAGGTGCTGATGCAAGGTTTGGCCCATTGGCTCACGCCTGAATGCGCACAGGTGGCGTAGCGGGCACCGGCTCGCTTCTGGCCCCCTGCTGGAGCCCAATCAGGAAGCCCATCTTGATGAGTGCGATAACCTGCTCGGTTTGACCCGTCCGCACCAACTCCTCCACGTACTCGGCCAATCCGGGCGGGAAAGGCATCTGCCGAAGGGCTTCGCGGTTGGCTTCCACCATTTGTTGAATCCACTCTACCGGTGTCATATCCACTTGCTAATATAGCACTCAACTTTTCTAACATTCGGTTTTCTGACACCATCTGACTCCATCTAGGGCACCTCGCCCTGCAAAGCCGGAAGCACGCGAGGTTCGAGGTGGGCCTAGCGGTCTGCTTGTCGCTCGTTGGCCGACAGCTCACTTTGCAGCCAGGCCAGCACGGCCTCGGCAGCCGTTAGGTTGGTGGCAAGAGGTACGTTGTGAACATCGCAAACCCGCATCAGGGCTTGCACGTCAGGCTCGTGTGGCTGGGCCTGCAGCGGGTCGCGCAGGAAAATAACGGCCAGTATTTTATCCTCGGCAACCATGGCCCCGATCTGCTGATCGCCGCCCAGAGGCCCCGAAAGCATACGGGTTACTTCCAGGCTGGCCTTTTCCTGCAGTAGCCGCCCGGTGGTACCAGTGGCTACCAGGGGAAAACGCGCAAGCAGGGTTTTGTGGTCTTTGGCAAACGAGACCATATCGGTTTTCTTGCCATCGTGGGCAATAAGGGCCAGTGCTTTCATCGGTTCTATATTACGGCCGACCTGGGGGCCGCTGCGCTGGCTGCAAAAAAAGTCTGTTAGTTCAGTGTTCGATTTCCGTCCAGCAGGCTGCGGGCCCGCTCGAGGTAGTTGCTGAGGGTTTGATGCCATTCGTCGGCAGGGTGCAGGTAGGGCAAGACGGCCTCACTGCGAGCAATTATTTCACCTGGGCGACGAAAACCCAGCTGGGCCAGGGTATCCACCACCATTTGCTGGGCCATGACCCAGTCGCGGCTGCCCTCGGGGGCCGTTTCGCAGGCCTGGGTGTAGTGCTCGAGGGCTTCTTCCAGGTGCAACAAATCGTAGGCCAGGCTGCCCAGAATCAGGTATCCGGCGCTTGGGCTTCCCTGACGGATGGCCTCCCGGGCTGCCAAGCTGGCCTCGTTGTAGCGGCCCAGGCGATACAGAACCTCGGCCAGATCGCCATAGATATCGCCTCGGTGGCCGTACTCGGGGTCGCGCAGCACCTCCCGCAAGGTGGCCTCGGCCTCGGCAAACTCGCCGGCTTCCAGATAGGCGACGGCCAGCTCGTGCAGAGCATAGCTTTTGTCCGGTTCTTCGGCGCGCCGCACAGCCTCCCGGAAAGCCTCGATGGCCTCGCGGGGCTGCCCTAGCTGCATGAGGGCCTGTCCGTGCACCAAAGGCGTACCGTGCGCTGGCTCTGCTCCGCCCCGCTCTAGCTCCAAAGCCCGCTGGATGGCCTCGAGGGCCAGGTTGGGGTTGCCGAGCAAGAGGTGGCTACGGGCCAGGAGATAGTAGCGGGTGGCCGCCTCTTCGGGGTCTTCCACCTCAGATATTTCGGATTCGGCTTCTTGCAAAGCTTGCAGGGCCTCGAGGCCCATTCCGGCTTCCACGAACATCGCCGAGGCATCTATGAGGTTCCAATAGTGCTCCATGCCGACCGCCAGACGCGAAGCTTCTCTATATGCTGCTGCGGCCTCGGCGGCCTGCCCCAGCCGTTCGAGGGCCTTACCGCGCAGGGTATGGGCACGCCAGGCCAGGAAAGCAGGCAGCTCGAGGGGACGGTTCAAGATTTCCAGGGCCTCTTCCGGCAGACCCAGGTACATCAGCGCCTGGGCCTGGTGATAGAGGGCCCTGGGGTCGGCAGTTTTTGGCAAAATTTGCCGTACTTCCTCCTCCGAAGCACCTTCCAGCGCGCGCATCTCGCCCAGGATGGAGCGATAGCGCGGATGAGACTCCAGCGAAGGTACGCTGCTGAGACCCTCTTCCAGCGCCCGGTTGGCGCCCTCAATGCCCCCTTCGCCATACAACGAGTAGGCCTCGGCCAGCAACAAGGCGGCCTCGGCTGCTTCTTGCCCATGCGCTAAAGCCAACGTGCGTATTAGCGTTTCAAACGCCGTATCGTAGTCGCCTTGGTGGAGGGCCTCGAGTACCGCTTGCATTGTTTCCCATCATAAGGCGGAAACCTTAGAGCAATGAGAACAAAGTCTGCTTTCTCGCTGCCCCGAACACCCCCAGTTTTACCTGACTCAGCCTGCCCAGGGGGAGCAGCTTGGGCGGTCTGTTCCAGGTGGAGGCCGTCCGCCGGGTCAGGGTAAATAGCCGACCGATGGCAGACCCTCTGGGAAGTTTTCTTATGGGACAGTTCTACTGACCAAAGGCGTCTATTCTGTTAAGTAGGACGGTCTTATGCCACAACGCTACATTCCACCCCCCACCCCACAGTACGCGCTCGAGTCCGGCCCCATCCTGCTCAAGGATGGTCGGACGGCCACCTTGCGCCCGGCCAGACCTGAAGACCGGGCCCTATTTGTGGACTTCCTCCAGCGCCTATCGCCCCAGGCCCGCACCTTTCGGTTTTTCTCCGAGGTCAACCCGGAAACCGCCGCCGACCTCCTCTTGCGTAAACCACCCGACGAAGACAAAGTAACCCTGGTGGTGCTCACCGGCGACCCCGAGCGCATCATCGCTACGGGCGAGTACGTACAGGAGGGGCCCGGCTCTACCTCAGCCGAGGTGGCTTTTCTGGTGGACGACTGGTACCAGGGGCGGGGCCTGGGCTCGTTGCTGCTCGAGCGACTGGCCCTGATTGGGGTTCAGCGGGGAATCCGGCGTTTTCATGCCTTCACGCTGGCCGAAAACAAGCAGATGCTGGAGGTGTTCAAGGCCAGCGGCTTCAAGGTTGAGTCGCACGCCGAATCCGGCGAGGTAGAGGTCAGTTTCGACATCGAACCCAACCCCGAGATGGTGGCCCGGTTTGAGCTGCGCGAGCGCGTGGCTACGGTGGCCTCGCTCCTTCCCGTCCTGCGCCCCAGGGGCGTGGCGGTGGTGGGCGCTTCCAGAGACCCCACCAGCGTTGGCTATCAGGTTCTGGAGCACCTGGTACTGAACCGTTTTCAAGGCCCGGTCTATCCGGTTAACCCAGCCGCCTCCCCCGCTGCAGGCGAGGTGCCGGTGGTGGGCTCGCTGCTGGCCTACACCTCGGTCAAGGCCGTGCCTGGCCCGATTGATCTGGCCATCATCACCACCACCCGCGACAAGGTGCTCGAAGCCGCCGAGGCCTGTGGGCAGCGGGGGGTGCGGGCTTTGATGGTGGTCACCACCGATATGGATGAGCCGCAAACCAAGGCCCTGGTTCAGACCTGTCGCCGCTACGGCATGCGGCTCTTGGGGCCAGGTTCGCTGGCCCTGATGAGCACCAGCCCCGATGTGCAGCTTTGCGCGGGTCTGGCCCCGCGTCTGCCCCTCCGTGGGCGCATCGCCATGTCCAGCCAGAGCGGGGCGGTGGGGCTGGCGGTGTTGGAGTATGCCCGCGAGATGGGAATGGGGTTTTCCAACTTTGTCTCGCTGGGCGCTAAGGCAGACATCTCCTCCAACGACCTGATCCAGTACTGGGAAGAAGACCCCGAGACCGGGCTCATTCTGCTGTACGTGGAGTCGTTTGGGAACCCCAGGCGCTTTGCCCGCCTGGCCAGACGGGTTGGGCGCAAAAAGCCTATTCTGGCGGTGCGGCCGGGGCGCGACCCGGTGGTAGAAGCCCTCTTCAAGCAGACCGGGGTGGTGCGGGCCGAAGACCTGGAAGAGGTGTTCGACATCGCCGCTATACTGGCCCACCAGCCCCTGCCGGAAGGCCCCCGGGTGGCCCTGCTTACTAATGCCTCGGGGCCGGCCTACCTGGCCAAAGATACCCTCGAGGCCGAGGGGCTACATACCTATACCCGCGATCTGGGCTCGAGGGCCACCGCCGAGGAATACCTGGCCGCCGCACGTGAGCTCCTCTCCGGTGGCTACCATGCTGCCATTGCCCTCTTCGTGCCGCTTGGCTACGCAACCCTGGAAGAGATAACCGAGGCGCTGCGAACAGCCTTCAACGAAGCCCGCGCTCAGGGCATCAACATCCCCGTGCTGACCTGCTTTATGACCACAGGGCGGCCAAGGGTACGGCTTGGGGCCGAGCTGGTGCCCTCGTATCGCTTTCCCGAGTCGGCAGGGCGGGCTTTGGCCGCAGCTTATGTGTACGCACAGTGGCGCAAAACCCCACCAGGGGAAATTCCCGACCACGGTGTGCAGGAAGACGCTGCTAGAGCCCTGGTGAGCAGGGTCAAAGGCCGCCTGAACCCAGAGCAAGTCCAGGAACTGCTGGGCTACTTTGGCCTCTCGCTAAAGCCATCCGCCCGCCAGGGCATTGCTATGGTCGTGCGAATCCGGCACGATGCCCTCTTTGGGCCGGTGTTGAGCCTATCCCTGAGCGGACTCCCGCTGGGCGAGCAGTTGCTGGGCATCCGCATCACCCCTCTTACCGACCGGGAAGCCCTGGAGATGCTACAGCCCCTGTCGGGTAAAGCCCACCTCGAGGGCCTGCAAGACCTGTTGCTGCGGGTTTCCCGCCTGGTGGAGGAGCTACCCGAGGTGGAAGGGCTCGAGCTCAACCTGCTGAGCCAGCCCAATGATACCCAGATTGTCCAGGCCCAGGTCTGGCTGCGAAGCGATTCGGCCAAAAAATAGCGCTTGCAGCTACAAGTACCGGTTCTGGCGGCAAACCTTTAGGGCTTCCGGCCCACAAAAATGCTCCAGTCCTCCTTGCCGTCCGCCGAAACAGCCAGGTGGTAGTACACAGGCTCGATTTCATGCTCGCTAAGCAGCAGTTCCAGCGGCGCCACAAAGGCCCAGCGCAAAATCCCCTCCTGCCGGATCAGCGGTCTGGGCTTGTGTTCAGGCCGCACAATCAGCACCAGCCGCCCACCACGCTTGAGCACCGGCAGGGCATGGCTTAGGTGCTGGGAGAGCCAATTGGTGTAGTCGGCCTCAGGGGGGTCTTCCACCCTGGCATCGAAGATGTTGTGGACAAACCAGGCAAAGGTGGGCGGGTGCAGCACCAACAGGTCGGCCACTTCTTCGCCCAGGGCCTCCACCAGCGCGGCAATGTCCAGCTTTTGCACCAGCTGGCCGTCCCCCGCGATATCACCGCCCCAGGCCCGTCGGCCCAGCTTTTGCGCTTTTTGCACCACCGTACCCTGGCCGGCCATGGGGTCTACCACCAACTCCCCTGGCTGGCTATAGCGCCGAACCAGCTCCTCGGCAATGGTTGGGTTGAGCCCCTCGTAGGCGCGGGCACGCTTATCCACCGGAAAAATCCAGACCGGCTTGCTGGTCCAGCCCGGCACGGCCCGGCGGGGTACCAGCAGCGCTCGCCAGGTGTGTTCCTGGGCCGCTCTTTGCAGCTCGGCCAGCCCGAGCCTCCGCTTCCGATAGCGGCTCAAAAGCTTTTGCACTTCGGCAAAGCTCGCACCTGCTGCAAGCATCCGGTGCAACACGGGGCCAATGGGCGGCTGCAAACAGGCCAGTGGAAGCACCGTATAACGAAGGTGCTTGCTGCTGTTAATCCCCACCTCTCGGGCAAACAGGGCAAAATTGGCCTGATCTAGCTCCAGCAGGCTCGAGGCCACTTCCCGGTCGTCTGCTTTGGGTCGGTTCAAAAACACCCGGCCCACCTGCAATACCCGTTGATAAACCTGATAAGCCTTGGGCATAGCTTCACTTTACCGCTTGAAAGATTTCTTTTCGACGGAAAAAGCATCCTGCTGGCCAGCCGTTCCATCCCTTGCTGGGGCAAATAGCCCTAGGGTCATCCGTTGGGCCCCAGCCAGCGGGCTACTCGATTACGATTTTTTCCAGACCAATCTGGGGCTGGGGGTACTGCATCCTAAGGCCCTCGAGGGTTTCTACCAGGATGCTGCCGACCAGCCAGTTACGGTACCAGTTCTTGTTGGCTGGAATCACGTACCAGGGGGCATACTCGGTGCTGGTTTCGCGGATAGCAACCTCGAAGGCTTCCTGGTACTGATCCCATAGCTTTCGATCCTCGAGGTCGCCCTTGCGAAACTTCCAGCGCTTCTCGGGGTTGTCCAGGCGTTCCTGCAGGCGTTTGCGCTGCTCTTCTTTGGAGATGTGCAGGAAGAACTTGAGGATGATGGTACCCTCATCGGCCAGCATGCGCTCGAACTCGCGGATGTGGTGGTAGCGCTTCTGCCAAACCTGCTGAGGCACCAGGTTTTTGACCCGCACCACCAGCACGTCCTCGTAATGGGAGCGGTTGAAGATGACCAGCTCGCCCTTGCGCGGCACCTGCTGGTGGACACGCCAGAGGTAGTCGCGGGCCAGCTCGTGCTCGGTGGGTACGCCAAAGCTGGCTACCCGTACCCCGCTGGGATTTACCCCATCGAAAACCGCCCGGATGGTGCCATCCTTGCCACCCGCATCCATGGCCTGCAACACCACCAGCACTTTATGCTTACCTTCCGCATAGAGCAGCTCTTGCAGCGTTTCCAGGCGCTTGTTGAGCTTGGCCAGGGCTTCCAGGGCTTCCTGTTTGCCGCCCTTGAAGGCGCTGGTCTCGTCCGGGTCATAGTCCTTCAGGCGAAAAGAACCATTGGGCTGGATGCGGTATTTGTTCATGCTGGCTCCTGCTGGAATTCTATGCCAGGGCGCTTACCTCTGCCAAAAACCCCAGCCCGGCCTCAGCTATGCATTATTGCAAAGTTCGGTAGTCTGTAACCGTGTACAGGTGGATTGGCTGGCTTTTATGTTGCTCGCTGGCGCTGGCCCAGCAGCCGCAGCAGCTTCTGGTGGGACATCGGGCGCCGGTGGGCGCAGTTGGCTTCGGCCCGGGGGGTATGCTGGCCCTGGGCGCCGATAGCTATGTTCAGCTGTACCGCGCCGATGGGGTTTTTTTGCGTACCCTGAGCGGACACGCCGACACGGTGCGTGCGCTGGACTTCGCCCCAGATGGCACCCTGCTCAGCGCATCGTCCGACACCACGCTGCGGCTGTGGAACCCCCAGAGCGGTCTGCTGAAGGGTGTGCTGCAAGGCCACCGCGACCAGGTCTGGTCGGCCCGCATCAGTCCAGATGGTCAGCAGGTGCTGAGCGGCAGCGCCGACGGTGAGTTGCGCCTGTGGGACGCGCGAGGCTCGAGCCAGTCCATCTCTATGGGGCGCGGCTGGGTATACAGCCTCGGGCCTGGCCCCAGGGAAAATCTGTGGGCTGCCGGTGGACAGGATGGGGTGCTTTTGTGGAATCCCAAAACCGGCTACCGGCTGCCGCTTTTGGGGCAGATCTCGGTGCGGGCTGTGGCCTGGGGGCCGAAGGGACAGCTGGCCAGCGGCGACCGCGAGGGGCAGATCCAGCTTTGGGATGCTGAGGGGCGCTTTGTGCAGCAATGGAAAGCCCACCGCCTGGCGGTGGGGGCCCTGGTCTGGAGCGACGATGGGCAGCTCATCAGCGGGGGGCAGGATGGCCAGATTATTTTCTGGGACAGCAACAGACCCCTGAAAAGCCTGCAAACCGCCTCGGTGCTGAGCCTGGCGCTGGCTGGAAACCAGCTTCTGAGTGGGCACGACGATGGGCAGGCCCGGCTGTGGAGCCGGGAGGGATTGCTGTTGCAAACCCTAAAGCCCCCCGCCGCCTCGGTCACCACCCTGGCCTATAGCCCCGATGGAAGCTGGCTGGCCAGTGGGGGCTGGGACGGCGAGGTCTGGCTCTGGAACCGCCAGGGTCAGCCGGTGCGCCAGCTCCGCGAGGCCACGCTGGAGATTACCGCCCTGGCCTTTAGCCCGGACGGAGAGCACCTGGCCGCAGGCAGCCGCGACGGCCTGACCCGCATCTACCAAACGACCAGCGGGCGGCTGGTGCAGCGCCTCGAGGCCCACGGCAACGGGGTGGGGGCCCTAGCCTTCGCCCCCAACGGTCGGGCCCTGGCCACCGGCGGGCGCGATCGGCTTATTCGGGTTTGGGACTGGGCCAAAGGCCAGAAGGCACTCGAGTTCCGCGCCCACGAGTCGCACCTGACCGGCCTGGCCTTTAGCCCCGATGGCCGCACCCTTTACAGCAGCAGCGCCGACGAAAGCCTGGCCTGGTGGCGCTTGCGCCCCGAGGGGGCACGGCTCGAGCGCCGCATCATGGCCCACTCCAGGGGCATCTATGGCCTGGCCCTGAGCCCGGGCGGGGGCCTTTTGGCCACCGCCAGCCACGACCAGACCCTCAAGCTCTGGGATGCCCGCTCCGGTAAGCTGCTACAAACCCTGACCGGCCATACCGAGGCTGCCCAGGCCCTGGCCTTCTCGCCCGACGAAAAGCGGCTGGCCAGCGTGGGCTGGGACAAAACCCTGCGCCTGTGGAGCGTCCAGGGGCAGCTTTTACAAACCACCTCGGGTTTTGTACGGCCCCTTTACGCAGTGGCCTGGGCCCGCGACGGCAGGCTGGCCGTGGGCAGCGGCACCCTGCGGCAAGCCGGAACGATTGCGCTGTTTAAGCCATGATGTCCTTTTGCTGGGGCCCCCACCTGAAGCTGTGCCAGGAGTTGCCCTTGCATCCGGTCGGCCCTGACCTGCCCAAAACAAAAAGCTTCAGGCAGGGTTCACATCAGGAGGTTTCCAGCCAGACCCGCCCATACGGGCGTACCTCGCCCTGGGGGAAGGCTTGCTGCAAGAGCCCCTGTAAAAACTGCCCCGCGGAGGGGAACAGCCCGGCGCAGCTGGGGTTGGTATACACAAACACATAGCGGGGGGGCCGGGGGGACTGGCTGAAAGCCAGCGCCCCGGTGTATTCAGGGAAGGCCTGGTAGAACACGGCCAGAAGCGCCTCCAGCCGGGCTCTGGCCTCGGGCAGGGGTTCTTCGTCCAGGGGCCGCACCCAGAAGGTCACCACCTTGAGGGGGGTCATGGTCGGCCTCCGTGCTGCCAGACCGGCACCTGCCGCAGCAGGTCGGCCAGCTTTTTGACCCCCTCGGCCAGGCGCGGCCCCGGACGGCCCAGGTAGGCTTCTTCCAGGGCAAACACCTGCCGATGCCTCAGGGCGGGAATGTTTAGCTTGCGGCGCAAAACCACCTCCGGACGCAGTTTTCTCACCCCGCACCAGGAGACCGTGATCAGGTCGGGCTGGGCCTCCTCCACCTCGGCGGGGGTGAGGGGCTTGGAACGCACCTCGAGGTGGGCAAAGGCGTTCTGGGCCCCCAGGGCTTCCAGCATCTGCGTGACCCAGCTATGTTTCCCAGCGGCAATCATGGGCTTGGGCCACCACTCCACCATCACCCTGGGCGGGCGCACCCAGTGCGGCAGCGAGCCTTTGGCCTGGGCCATCATCTGCTGCATGGCCCATACCACCTGCTGGCCCCGCTGCTCCACCCCCAGCGCCCGCGCCACCTGCTGAATGTCCGCGTAGACGTCCTGTAGGGTCTGCGGGTCGAGCACCAGATGGGGAATTTGGCGCTTTGCCAAGCCCTCCACTACCCGCTCCATCCCCGGCACGCTCAGGCTGGCCAGCACCAGGTCGGGCTTCAGGGCCTGCACCCTGTCCAGATCGATCTGGAGGTCGGGCCCTACCCTGGGCAACTGGGTCACCTGGGGGGGAAAGTCGGAGTGGCTGTCCACCCCCACCAAACTATCCAGGCAGCCCAGGGCCCAGACGATCTCTGTGTTGGAGCAGGTCAGGCTCACCAGGCGCATACGGGTTCGCTCGTTATCGACGCTTTTTGACCAGCCACTTATCCTCGGCGAAGCCTTCGCGCCGGTTGACCACTCGAGCCAGCGTGAAGAGCAGATCCGAGAGCCGGTTCAGGTAGCGCATGGCCTCCCCATTCACCTCTTCGTGGCGCATTAGCTCCACCACCCGGCGCTCGGCCCGCCGGACGATGGTGCGGGCCAGATGCAAAGCTGCCGCGGCGGGGTGGCCGCCGGGGTGAATAAAGCCGGTAAACGGGGGGGCTTCTTCCTGGTAACGGTCGATCAGGGCCTCGAGCTTTTCCACGTCGCTGGCGTCCATGCGGGCCAGGTTGCGCTCGTAAGGGCCGCCCGCGCGGGTTGCGAGGTCGGCCCCCAGGTCGAAGAGGGCGTTCTGGATGTACTCGAGGTCGGCCTCGATATCGGCGTGGGCCCCTGCCAGGGCCGCCCGAGCCAGCCCGATGGCGCTGTTGGCCTCGTCCACCGTGCCGTAGGCCTCCACCCGGGGGTGGTCTTTGCCCACCCGATCGGCCCCGTAAAGGCCGGTCTCGCCCGCATCGCCGGTTTTGGTGTAGATTTTCATACTTCCATTTAACCGCACAACCGCCCCATCGAATTGGGTTCAGGAAGACACGGGAAGCCATCCATCCACGCCCAGGCCGCCTGCAACACCAGCCCTTGGGTATTGCAACAAGCCTAGCCGTTCTCCGAAATGAGGGTTATGTTCTCGAGGAAGTCGAAGTCGCGGCGGTTGTGGGTTACCAAAGGGATGTCCAGCACCCTGGCGGTAGCGGCGATCCAAGCGTCGCCCGCACCGATGGGGCGGCCTTTGGTCAGGGCCTCGCTGCGAACCCTGGCCCAAGCGGTGCAGATCTCGTCGTCGGTGTGAACCACCACGAAGCTACTGAGCAAGACCTCGAGGCGGCGCCGCTTGCGCTCGCCCCAGTTCTTGAACAAAGCCCCGAAGCGCAGCTCGGCCACGGACTGGGCGGCCACCAGCAGTTGCTGGCCCTCCAGCATCGGCTGATAGACCTCCCAGAGCCTGTGCTCGTTGTAGGCGTAACTGATGATGTTGGTATCCACCAGCAGGTTCATCTGGGCACCGCACCCTTCTTGCGGGGCTTTTGCGGTTCGAAAAGCTCGAGCAGCCGTCGGTCGCGCACTTGACTCAGCTCGAGGTCGGTCTTGCGGGCCTCCTCGAGCAACCGCATGAACGCCTCGTTCTCGGCCTTTTCTTCCAGGGTTAGGGGGGGCAGATCCCTCTGAACGTCCTTCCAACAGAAGGGCTTGGCATCCTTCAGCAGTCGGGTCAGCCGCTCCTGCTTGGAGGAAGGGCGCTTCTCGAGAATTTCGTCGAAGCGCACGGGCCTGCCCAGGAGCTGCTCGAGGCCTGCCATTAGCTTGTCGAGGGTCTGGAGTTCCACCGCCTTGGCCTTGTTGTTGACCAGGTTGTACACCGTCGTCTTGGACAGCCCGCTGACCTGGGCCAGCGCCAGAGGGGTTTTCTTGTGCTGGCGCAGCAGGGGCTCGAGCTTGAAGTAGGTGGTTTCCATGGGTCAATCTTACCAGAAGTCTGGGAAATTTGCCTATACTATTTAGAAAAACGGACGCAAGTTGGCCCGAAAGGTGGGTCGTGGAAAGTCGCGTGTATCTCCAGAGGATGCCCCCTAAAACCCGGTAAATAGCATGCTGAACGACCCAGCCTGGTAAAAGCCAGGCTGTACTATGGTTCCATGCGCAGGGGAAGTGTGCTGGCTATCCTGGAAGAGCGCCTGCCAGGTCTGGCCGCACGTTACCAGATTAAGAGCCTGTACCTGTTCGGCTCCACCGCCCGCGACGAGGCCGACTCGAGCAGCGACGTGGATTTTCTGGTGCGTCTGGAGCAGCCCACCTTCGAAAACTACATCGGCCTCAAACACCACCTCGAGGACATGCTGGGCAGCAAGGTTGACCTGGTGAGCGCTAAAAAAGTGCCAGCCGGTTTGCGCCCGCACCTCGAGGCCGATGCGGTGCGGTTGGTTTGAAAGGGGCTTATGCGCCACACCAACACCCCCAACCCCCACCTGCTACTGCGGGTGCATCTCGAGCAGATGCAAGAAGCCGCCCAGCGCATCCTGGACTACACCGCCGGAATGGACTTTGCCGCCTTCAGCGCCGACCCCCGCACCCAGGATGCCGTGCGTTACAACCTGCACCGCATGGGCGTTGTGGCCGCCGCTCTGCACAAAAGCGAGCGCGAAGCGCTGACCGAACTACCCTGGAGAAGCATCCTGGATCTGCCCGACCTGGTAACCCACCTGCACTTTGGCATCCAGGACGAAATTCTCTGGGATTTAGTCACCCGCGCCCTGCCCTACTGGCTGGTGGTGCTGGAAGAGACCCTGGAGCAAACCCCCTGACCACGACCTCGAGCGCTGAACAATATGTCGCGTGCTGTACACTTTTTCTTCGCCCTGATCGGCCTGAGCGGGGCAGCCCTGGCCCAGACCCTTTGCCCACCCCCGGCCCAGGCGCCCCACCCGAGCCGCCCCATCACCGGCCTGAGCGCCCCCAGCCTCGAGCCCTACGACCGGGTCATGCAGCGGCTGATGGAGCGCTACCATATCCCCGGCGGGGCTCTGGCGGTGGCCAAGGATGGGCGGCTGGTACTCTCTAGGGGCTACGGCTGGGCCGATCTGCAGGCCAAAGAACCCGTGCAACCGGGCTCATTGTTTCGGCTGGCCAGCCTCACCAAGCCCATCACTGCGGCTGCGGTGTTGCACCTCGGCGAGGGCCTGGTGCTTCGGGGCGTCTACCCCAACCTGAACGCCTTCCTGAGCCAAAAAGCCTTCCAGATTGTCCAGATCAGGCCCTATGGCGGGCAGATCGCCGACCCCCGCCTCGAGCGCATCACCCTGCGCGACCTCTTGCAGCACTCGGGGGGCTGGCACCGGGGCTGGGCCGGCGACCCCATGTTCCGCCCCACCTTGAGCGATATTGCCAGGGCCATGCAGCGGCCCGAAACCCTGAGCAGCCAGGAGCTTATCGGCTTCATGATGGGCCGCCCACTCCAGTTTGCCCCCGGCAGCCGCTCGGCCTACTCCAACCTGGGCTATGCCGTGCTGGGACAGGTGATTGAGCAATTGAGCGGCCAGAGCTACCAAAGCTATGTGCGGGCGATGCTGCAACCGCTGGGCATTTACAGCGTGCGGGCCGGTAAAACCCGCCTGCAAGACCGCCTGCCGGGCGAGGTGCGCTACTACGACTTTCCCAAAGCCCCCCTGGTTAGGTCGGTACTGGACGGCAGCCTGGTCAACCGCCCTTATGGCGAGTTTTACCTCGAGGCCCATGGCGCCAACGGGGGCCTGGTGGCCTCGGCCCCCGATCTGGTGCGCTTTGTGGTGGCGCTGGAAGGCCTGCGCCCGCCTGCCCTGCTCTCGCGCGAAACCCTGGCCGAGATGTTCCGACGCCCCAAACTGCCCCAGTACGAAAAAAACCCGCGCTACTACGCCCTGGGCTGGGGGGTGCGGGTACCCCAGCCCCAGGCCCTCAATCCACCCCCGACCAGGGCCAGCGGACAGGGCAGCAGCGAACCCCACACCCCAGCGGGCCAGCCTCCCCTGGTGCTCACCTTGCCGTGGAAACAGCTCGAGTGGAGCCACGACGGAACCTTTGCCGGCAGCCGCACCTTGCTGTTACGCCTGCCAAACGGCGTGGTGCTGGCGGCTTTGTTCAACAGCCGCCCCTGGAACGACTGGAGCTTTATTGCCGAGCTGCGGCGGGGCCTCGAGAGCGCCACCCAGGCCGTGCAGCACTGGCCCGATTACGACTGTTTCTGAAGTGGGGATCGGTGCTTCTCGCCTTGCCCCAGTTCACCCCCCACCCGTTAGACTGACCCCATGCGTTACTGGCTTTTCGCCTTCCTAACTTTGTGCTCCCTGGCTTTTGCCCAGGTCACCCACACCGTCCAACCCGGCGAGACCCTGTACCGTATCGCCAAGCAATACAGCACCACCGTGGAAGCCTTGCAGGTGCTCAACCAGATCGGCGACCCCACCCAGCTCCGGGTGGGGCAGGTGCTGCGGGTAAGCGGGCAGCCCAGCACCGCCCTCAACCGGCTCACCCAGGCGCCGGCCCCCATCGAGGCCCTCGAGTGGCCCCGCCAGACTGTGCAGGGCCACCTGGCGGTAATCCGCATCACCGCCCCACAAGCGGTACAGGGTGAGGTTCGCTTCCTGAACAACACCTACCCCATCCAGCAAAACCGTGTTCTCCTGCCCGTACCGGCCCTGCAAGCCCCTGGGGTCTACCCCGCCCTGCTGCGCCTGGGCCAAGATGTGGTTCGGCTCGAGGTTCGGGTGGTGGCCGGGAGCTTTGGGCGCTTTGTGCTGCAGCTCCCCCCCGAACGCCAGGCCCTGCTGGTGCCCGAGCGGCTGCGGGCCGAGCGCCTGCGGGTGGTGGGCTCCTGCGACTTCAACCGGCCCCAGCAGTGGCGTGGCCCCTTCCGTAAGCCCATCCAGACCAACCGCATCACCGACCCCTTTGGCACCCGCCGCAGCTACGACCAGGGGCGCACGTTTTCCTACCACGAGGGGCTTGACTACGGCGTCCCCGAGGGTACCCCGGTCTATGCCCCGGCCCCCGGGGTGGTGGGCCTGGCCGAGCGGCTCTTTGTGCGGGGGGGCGCGGTTACGCTCGACCACGGGCTGGGGGTGTGCAGCGGCTACTGGCACCTTTCGCGCATTGTGGTGCAGCCAGGCCAGACCGTGCAGGCGGGCGACCTGCTGGGCTACTCGGGCAACACCGGGCTTTCCAACGGGCCCCACCTGCACTTTGAAATCCGGGTACGCGGCATCCCCACCAACCCCGCCCCCTGGTTCTTGAGCGCTCCGTAATACCGGCCTGCTACTGGGCGGCAGTGAGCACCGGACGAACTCCCTGCTCGGTCGCCAGAAACTGCACCGGCACGTCCCAGGGGTCGTGGGGCAGCTCCGGCAGAAGCAACGCCTCGGCCACCAGGCCCACCGTCAGGGTACGGGGGGGTAGCCTGGCCAAAAAGCGGTCGTAGAAGCCCTGCCCATACCCCAGCCGGTGGCCCCAGGGGTCGAAGGCCAGCCCCGGCACCAGCACCGCATCCAGGAGGTCGGGCTCCACCCGGGGTGTCTTTGCAGCAGGCTCCCAGAAGCCATACTTGTGTTTGACCAGCTTGCAGGGCAGGGGGTGCACCTCGAGCTGGTAGGCTCTCGCCCTGGGCAGGTAGTAGGTGGCCGGGTAAAGGCCTTGCAGCCCGGCGGGGTCTAGCTCGGAGCCAAAAGCGCTGTAGAGCAAAATGTGCCCAGCCCGATGCTCCTGCAGGAAGCGCGCCAGGTGCCGGTTGAGCGCTTGTGAAAGCTCCTCAACTGGCAGGTTTTTGCGTACTTCCTTGGCCCAGCGCCGGAGTTCAGCCTTGTTCATAGCTGTCAGTATTTCACCAAAAGCTGGCCTGCCCACCAACGAAAAGTTATTGGGGCGATAACCAAAGGCTGGTTGACAGTCGCAGGTGTTGTCTGTCAAAATCCTATGGGTGAGGGAGGTGACCCCTCGAGACAAATTTGTCCCCCAGGAGTCAACTATGCCCAGATACGTTTACCAGAACCTCGAGACCGGCGAGCAATACGAGTTCGAGCAGGGTTTTCACGACCCCGCCTACACCCATCACCCCGAAACCGGCGCACCCATCAAGCGCCTGATCTTTGCCCCGGCAGTGGTGTTTAAGGGCTCGGGCTGGTACATCAAGGATTCCAAGGCCTCGACCGCTTCTTCCTCGTCTAATGCGGGCTCGAGCTGTGCCACCGGTGCTTGCAGCACGGCAGCAGATTGAAACAACCCCAAAGCTAACAAGAAGCCGCGAGCGCTCCAGAAGGCTTGTGGCTTCTTTCCTCTTTCATAACAGGCGTTCAATGCACCATACTGAATGGCGTGTGGTGAAAGAGGTGAGGTGTGTATGTTCTTACTCGTAGGCATCGTAGTAGCTATCCTGGGAATCTTTTTGCTGGCTCAACCGGGTGGCCGGCGCGCCCTGGGGGTGCCGCTCCTCATAGCCGGTCTGGCCATAGCAGCCATATCGCAAAGCTTTGTGGTGGTTCCGGCGGGCCACGTGGGGGTGGTGTTCAACGTGTTTGGCGGCGTTCAGCCTTCTCCCCTGGGCGAAGGTTTTCGCATTGTGATACCCGGCATTCAAAGCGTAATTCTCTACGATGCCCGCCTAAAGGAGGTAACCCTGGCTAAGGGGCCAGCCCCAGCCGGTGCCAGCAGCCCCGGCGAGGACGCCATCAATGCGCGCAGTAAGGAAGGGCTGGAAATCGGGGTAGACATCACGGTGCAGTACCGCATCAAGCGCGACGAGGCCCCGCAGCTTCACCGCAACCTAGGGCCAGGCTACCTGGATACCCTGATCGTGCCGCAGATCCGCAGCAAGGTGCGCGACGCAGTGGGCCTGTTCAACGCTGCCGAGCTGATCAGCACGCAAAGAACCCAGCTCGAGGCCGCCGTTACCAAAGAGCTGCGCGAAGACCTGGGGGCCCAGCATATCGAGCTCATCTCGGTGCTGTTGCGCCGAATTGATATCCCGCCTTCGGTGGCCAAGGTCATCGAGGAGAAGCAGACTGCTGAACAGCAGGTACAGGTTGAGATTAACCGCCGCCAGCAGGCCGAAATTGCTGCCCAGCGGGCCGTGGTACAGGCCAAGGGCGAGCGCGATGCCGCCATTTTACGGGCCGAAGGCGAGGCCCAGGCCATCCGGTTGCGGGGTGAGGCCCTGCGGCAAAGCCCGCAGGTCATCCAGCTTACAGTGGCCGAAAAACTGGCCCCCAACATCAACACCATCATGGTGCCCACCACCGGTAACTTCCTGCTGGATTTGCGCAGTCTGCAAAACCTCAGCCAGCCAGCCCAGCCCGCACGCTAGGGGGCAGCCTCGCGCGGCTTTAGGCGAACCGTAGCGCCAGGCCCAATCCGGTTCTGGGCAAACCAGCCCTGTTTTACCTCGAGCACCTGTCTGTACACCACCCCCGGCTCGTAGACGCGACAGCCGTTGCCCTGGGGGGGTGTGGGGCAGGGCTCGACCTCGAGGATGGTCAGGACTTTACCCCGGCTATCCAAAAAGGCCACTGTGACTGGAGTCTTGAGGCCTAGCCCTGTCCAGCCGTCATCGCGGGGCTGCATAAAGCTATACAGAATGCCCCGGTCGGCCTGCGGACTTTGCCGAGGCAAGGTAACCCCCCTGGGGTTGATCAGCCTGTACACCGACAGCTCCACGGTTCCGCCAGGGCTGGTGATGCGCGCCACCGCTGTGGGTGTGAGCGGCATACGCTCTGGCGAGCGGTTCAGGATTTGACCCGCCAAAAAGTAGCCCGTTGTGGATAGCGCCACCGCCAGGGCCAAGAGCCCCAGGCCGTACCCTCGCAGATGCCCCTGACTCATGGGTTTGACACCACTTCAATCTCGAATAAAAAAGGCCATAGTTTACCGGTTACAAAAATACGCTGGTTCTGGCTGTCGTAGGCAATGCCGTTGAGCACGGCATCGGGGTTGGGGTTGCGGGCTTGGGCCAGCAGGGACAGCCCGGTCAGATCGAGCCAGGCTTCCACGTTACCGCTCTGAGGGTTGATGATGGCGATGCGGTGGGTCATCCAGATGTTGGCCCAGATGCGGCCCTGGATGTACTCGAGCTCGTTGAGGCGGGTCACCGGCTGCCCCCCCGCCCGCACCGTGAGGGTGCGCTCGGGCCGCAGGGTGCGGGGGTTCAGAAAGAAGAGCTGGGCCGAGCCATCCGACATAATCAGGCGTTGTCCGTCGTGGGTGAGGCCCCAGCCCTCGGTCTGGTAAGTAAAACGCCCCACCGGGTTGAAGTTCAGGTCGTAGATAAAGCCTTCCTGGTTTTGCCAGGTGAGCTGGTACAGGCGGTTTTGAAACAGGGTAATGCCCTCGCCAAAATACTTCTGCGGCAGCACCCGGCTTTGCAACACCCGCCCAGTCTTGAGTTCAACTTTACGCAGGCTGGACTGACCATAAAGGCCGGTGCCCTCGTACAAAAAACCTTGGTGGTAGATGAGCCCCTGGGTAAAGGCCTGGGGGTCGTGGGGGTAGGTGCCCACGATTCGGAAGCCCCAGACCGGAATCTGGGGCTGGGCCAGGGCCATCCCCAGCAGGGCCAGGAGGGTAAAGAACGCTCGAGCCACGCCTTTTACCTTACCGCAAGCCCCCAAAGATGAATGAGACCGGGGTCAAGGATTATCCAGTCCGGCCTCGGCCAGCAGGTTTTGTAGATGGCCCTTTAGCTCTTCGAACAGGGCCTTCGGGGGCTGGGTTGCGTCCAGCACCACAAAGCGCTGGGGTTCGGCCTGGGCCAGCTCGAGGTAGCCCTGCCGCACCCGCTGGTGAAACTCCAGAGGCTCGCGCTCGAGGCGGTCGTGCCCTTCAAAGCGCTCCAAACCCACCTCGGGCGGCAGGTCGAACAGGAAGGTTTTGCGGGGCTTTATACCCTGGGTCGCACCCGAGGCCACCGCCTGCAGCCAGCCCAGGTTCAGCCCCCGCCCATAACCCTGGTAGGCCAGCGAGGAGTCCAGCCAGCGGTCGCACAGCACCACCCTACCCCTCTCCAGAGCGGGTCGAATGAGGGTCTGCATGTGCTCGGCGCGGTCGGCGGAGTAGAGCAGGTACTCGGCCTCGAAGCACATGTGGTCTTGGTGGAGCAGCAACTCTCGGATAGCCTGTCCCAGACGGGTGCCGCCCGGCTCACGGGTCAGCACCACCTCGCGGCCCTTTTCCCTCAGCCAGTCCGCCAGCAAGCGGGCCTGGGTGGACTTGCCCGCCCCTTCCGGGCCCTCAAAGGTGATGAACAAACCTTTCATAGTCCGGTCGGATGCTCGAGGAAAACCCACGGCAGGCCAAACTCCTGCTCCAGCCGGGCCGCCAGGGCCTTGACCCCGAAGGTCTCGCTGTCGTAGTGGCCGGCATAAATCACGTTGATACCCAGCTCAAAGGGCTCGTGGTAGTGGGCGTGCGAGGGCTCGCCGGTGATATAGAGGTCGCAGCCCAGGGCTTTAGCCAGCCCCACGTCGCCCGCTCCACCCCCCGAAACGATACCCACGCGGCGCACCGCCTCCAGTCCGGCCCGAACCACCAGGGGTTGCATGCCGGTCAGTTCACCGATGCGCTCTTCTACCAGGGCCAGTGGCTGTGGCTCGGCAAAGTGGCCTACCCAGCCGATGTTGCCATACTTGGGGTGGGGAAAGGGCTCCAGGCTTTGCAGCCCCAGCTCGCGGGCCAGGACAGCGTTGTTGCCCACTTCGGGGTGGGCATCCAGCGGGAGATGGGCCGTGTAAAGGTTGATTCCCGCCGAAAAAAGTTTTTCCAGCCGCTTCTTCTGGTGGCCCACAATTGGGAATTGCTGCCCCCAAAAGAGCCCGTGGTGGGTAATCAAAAAATCCACCTGGGCCAGGGCAGCCTTATCAAAAATCGCCTGAGCTGCGTCTACCGAGACCCCTATTCGACGTACCTCGGCCCTGCCCTCCACCTGCAACCCATTGAGCGAGGGATCTTTGAAGTCGTGGATTTTGAGATACTCATCCAGCCAACGTACTAAAACATCGCGGTACATAGCTGTCAGTCTAAAGCCGAAGTTGCCCAGCTAAAAGCACAAGGCCGTTTATGTGCCTTCCCTCAATGCCTCGCGAACTTCTTCTACTTCGTTCCAGGGGATGGTTTCGGTGCCCCGCTCGAGCGTCCGCTCGTGGCCTTTGCCGCTAAAGAGCAAGGTATCACCCGGTTGGGCTTCCCGCACTGCATAGCGGATGGCTTCACGCCGGTCGGGTATCAGGGCAAAGCGGCGGGGGTCGCCGTGGGCCTGGGCCATGGTCTCTAAAATGGCCTCGAGCGACTCGGTGCGATGGTCTTCCTCGGTGAAGACGGCAAAATCTGCCAGTTGAGCCGCCACCCGGCCAATGCCCACCCGACGGCTGGGGTCCTGGTTGCCGGCAGCCCCGATCACCACCAGCAGGCGGCCCTGGGTGGTGGGGCGCAGGGTCTTGAGGGCGGCCTCGAGGCTGGCCCCGGTGTGGGCAAAGTCCACAATCACCCGAAAGGGCTCGCTCTGCACAAGCTGCATCCGGCCCGGCACGCCGGGGAAGCCGGCCAGGCCCGCCTGAAGCTGCTCTACCGAAAGTCCCATCCGGGCCGCAGCCGCCATCGCGGCCAGGGCGTTGTCGGCATTAAAGCTCCCCACCATTGGCACCTGCACAGCAAAAGTTCCAATGGGTGAGGCCACCTCGAAGTGCAGTCCATCGCTTCTTTGCTCCAGGTGCTGGGCCCGCCAGTCGCCCTCTGCGCCATACGTCCAGGTATCGGAGCGCCCCGCCAACGACCTCGTCCAGGGGTTGTCGCGGTTGACGATGGCGAACCTCGAGCGCTCCAGCAGCTTCTTTTTCTCGGCAAAGTAGTTTTCCATACTGCCGTGCAGGTCGAGGTGGTCTTCGTAGAGGTTGGTGAAGATGCCCACCTGATACTCCAGTCCCCGCACCCGCTCCAGCGCCAGGGCATGGCTGCTCACCTCGAGCACGGCCTGCTTGCAGCCTGCCGCCACAAACCGCTGCAGCATCTCCTGTACCTGCGGCGCTTCGGGAGTGGTAAAGTGGCCGGGCAAGAAAAGCTCTTCGTCACCAATTTTGATCCCCACCGTGGAAAGCCGCCCCACCGGCGGATGGGCCGCTTGCAACAGGTGATGCAGCAAGACCGTAACGGTGGTTTTGCCTTTGGAGCCCGTGACCCCCAGCAGCTCTAACTTGTGGGCCGGATACCCCCAGAACGCCGCCGACAAGTCGGCCAAGGCCGCCCGCGAGTCCGAAACCTGCAGGTAGGGCACATTTAGGCGCAGCGCCCGCATCCCCACCACCGCCACCGCCCCGTTCTGGATGGCCTGGGGAATGTAGTCGTGCCCGTCGAACGGCTTGCGGCTGGGCAGGGGCACGCCGGGAACGGCCACAAACACAAAACCAGGCTGCACCAGGCGCGAGTCGTGGGTTATACCCAGAGCCTCCTGGGCCGGGCCGCTCTGACCGAATAGCGCAAAAAGCTCTTTGAGGGTAGGCATCCAGAACTCCCGCCTATGTTTTACCGGAAGTCGCCCCCATAAGCTACCCTGGGGGATTTTGTCTTCGCGTTATGGGAACATTCCGCAAATCTACTGCATAGAGGTAGCCCCTGGCCGCTTTATGCCCATGCTGCAGATCTACGCTTTCTTCCCCAACTGGCTGGTGAACCGGGGCTGGGTGCGCACACGCCTGGAGTACAAAGGCCCTGCAACCAAGGTCGAGGCCGTTTATCAGCGGGGTGCCGAACGCTTCAAGCTCGAGCTCGACCAGCAGGGCCGGAGCGAACGCTATAAGCTCGAGATCGATTTTTGAGCGGTTTGGGGGAAAACTCGGCACCTGAAGTTGCGGTAAGCCGTGGCTACAGGCGGGGTCAGAAAAAAATCAATCCCCCCAGGACGGGGGGGCGAATATGCCTGGGCAAAATGCAGGGGGAATTTGGCGCCAGGTTAGGTGCTTGGCCCCGAGGGGTTCCAATGGGAACCTTATGAGCAGGGGTGGCTCAGGGCCAAGCAACAGTAGCCTAGCAACAAGTTATGCAAAAGATATTGAAGCCTGTGCAAACCACATAAGGCCGAAAAAGTCTGTGGCATCCTGAAGGCGATGTACCGCGCCTACTCCACCTCCCACTGTGTGCTCGAGCTGCCCGAATACCATCCGTTCCCAAAATACAAGTACGCCGGGGTGGCTGAGGCCCTGCAAAGCCACCTCGAGGTTCGTCCAGCCCCAGCCATCAGCTGGGAGACCCTAGCCCTGGCCCACAGCCAGGACTACCTGCAAAAGCTTCGCCTGGAAGGGCTAAGCCGCCAGGAGTCGCACAAGGTTGGGCTGCCCTGGAGCCAGAGCCTGCTAACACGGGCCCTGCACGCGGCTGGGGGCACCCTGGCCGCTACCCTGGATGCCCTGCAAACCGGGCTGGGCTTCAACCTGGCCGGAGGAACCCACCACGCCTATTCGGATCGGGCCGAGGGCTACTGTCTGTTCAACGATGTGGCCGTGGCCCTGGCCCACCTGCGGGCCCAGGGCTGGCAGGGCAGGGCGTTGATCGTAGACCTGGACGCCCATCAGGGCAATGGCACCGCGGCCTTTTTTCGCGACGACCCCACCGTGTTCACCCTATCGGTACACGCTGAGCGCAACTACCCACTCAAAAAAGAGCAGAGCGACCTGGACGTGGGCCTAGAGGATGCCACCGGGGATAAAGCCTACCTCGAGGCCCTGGAGCCTGCGCTGGAACAGGCCTTCAGCCACCAGCCCGATCTGGTCTTCTTCAACGCGGGGGTAGATGTGCTGCAAAACGACCGCTTTGGTCGCCTGGGGCTTAGCCTGCAAGGGCTGGCCGAGCGGGATCGGCGCGTTCTGGAAAAAACCCAGCAGGCCAATCTGCCTTTGGTCATCGTGATGGGCGGCGGCTACAACCGCGACCCCCAGACCACCATCGCAGGCCATGCCCAAACCTACCGGCTGGCGCTCGAGGTTCTAGGAACGCGCTAGTCCACTTCGCCCAACGCGGTCTTCACCTTTTTTGCCGCTGCACGAAAATGAAAATGCGTCTTCCAGGGGGTGGCGTGAGCCATAGCCACAGTGTGGCTAACCTAGCCCAGACGCATGTTTTCGAGTGCCCTAGCGGCAAAAAATCCGCCCTGAACAGTACTTGTTATGATCGGGATTTTACCATTCCCTCTAAAGACCGCTCTAAACTGGGGCTTTCGCTATTGACAAGGAGGCGATGCCCAAGCGATGGCCTGGACAACCATTTGAACCAGTGAGCACCACTGGACAATGCTTTTTTCGCCAAACGGAGTGAGGGGTTTGCGCCAGGCTTCACAGCGATGCACCTCATTGAAGTGCGCCTACGTGAAGCCAGCATTCCCGCCTCCAGTTCAAACTGCTTTATAACCAGCTCGCAGGGTGGTTCAGGAACGCCCAGAAAAACTTTCCAGCAACTCGGCTAGCCGGTTTCGGTTAAGGTAGTGTTGTTCGGCACTCTGCTTGAGCAACAGCAAATCCAGTTTGTTGTTGAGCCCTGCGTCTATCAGGGGCTGCAGGAAACGGCGATCCCCTACGCTGGCACACACGGCCTCGGCAAGTTCGCGCGTTTGCCGCAACACCTTCCGGGCGCGGGCATCCCCCATCGCGGCCATCTGGGTAACGGTTTCGGCCAGGCTCATGGTCTTGCTAATTTAGCCCCTGGTGATAAAAAGTGAATTAACACCAGAGCAAACTACTGGACGGCATGGGCGTAGCAGGTTCCAGTGTTCAGAGCGTTCTTCGCAAATATTGAGCTGCTTACAGCTTGATTGCTTTGTCCTGCACTGCACAGTTGTCTCCCAGAGGGGAGGCCCCGTCTGTGAAGAGTGCGATAAAATCTGTATTCGTGAAGCTTTTGAACGAAGCCGAGGTGCGGGTACTGGGCACCCTGATCGAGAAGCAGTACGCCACCCCCGACCACTACCCCATGACCGAGAATGCCATCCGGCTGGGGGCCAACCAAAAAAACAACCGTAACCCCGTCACCCACTTGAGTGAAGCAGAGGTGCGCGAAGCCCTCGACGCGCTACAGCACAAGCGGCTGTGCGGCATGTTCCGCGAGCATGGCGCACGAGCACCCAAATACCGGCAGTTTTTAGATAGGGAGTTTAAGCTCGAGCCCCCCGCCACCATCCTGATGGCCCTGCTGATGCTGCGCGGTCCCCAGACCTTAGGCGAGCTGCGAACCAGGGCCGAGAGCATGAACCACAGGTTTGCTTCGTTGCAAGAGGTTGAAGCAGTAGTGCAGTCCTTGATAAGCCTGGCACCCCATCCGCTCGTAACCCAGCTCGAGCGCCAGCCGGGCGAGCGGGAGGTACGCTACGCGCACCTTCTTGCCGGCACACCGGCCCCCATCATTCGGATGGAAAGCAGAAGTGAGCTCGAGCGCCGCCTCGAGGCTCTGGAGGTCGAAGTACGCGACCTGCGCATCCAGCTGGAAGAGCTCAAAAAAGCCCTGGGCGGCTAAAAATCCGGCAGGTCTTGGGGACGGTTGGCATTCAAGAACAAGTGGGGGCCAAAACGGGCCTCGAGCGCCTCCTTATCCAGCACCACCAGGGGGATGCTGCGCAAAAGGGCCTGCATTTTGAGCTCCCCCGCCTCGAGCCGACGCAAGACCTCGGGCTCGAGCGACTTGTGATAGAAAGCCCCCAGCGGCTCGAAAAAACTGCCTGAAGCCGCCACCACCGCCTGGCTGTCGGGCCTGGCCTGGCTCAGCATGAACCGCCAGAAATCCTGGGTTAGAAAAGGTTGGTCGCAGGCCGCAATCGCTACCCAGTCGTACCTGGCGTGGGCCAGCGCAGCGTGCAGGCCCGTAAGGGTATCCCCCCCAGACCTGAGGTCTGGGTACATCGTCCCCAAGCCAGGGTAAGGCCGGTTAGCAACCACAAAGGACTCCGAGGCTCCTGCCATAGATTCCAAAACCCAGGCAACAAGGGGTTTTCCCCGGTATGCATACAAAGCCTTGTCCTGCCCAAACCGACTGGACGCTCCCCCTGCTAAAATGGCCCCACTCCACTGCATTTGCTGCTAGTATAACCGAATGGTTGAATTTCCCGTTGGTCATGAGTTTTTTGTGATATTCCTGACAGTATCCTGACATGGGGCTGACAAGCTATAGGCGTTCGTGGTGCCGAAGCGCATCACAAATCAAACAGGAGGCGTTAATGAAAAAACTGCTAATAGCCACCACTACACTCTTGGGTCTGGCCAGCTCCGGCCTGGCCCAGGTGAGCTTGACCGGGGCTGGGGCCACCTTTCCCTTCCCGGTTCTCGCCAAATACTTTGACGAATACCTAAAAGTAACCAACGGCCAGGTGCGTGTTAACTATCAGTCCATCGGCTCGGGTGGGGGACAGCGTCAGCTTATCGAACAAACCGTGCACTTCGGGGTTTCCGATAACCCCTTCAACGACCAGCAGATGGCCGACATTCGCAAGAACACCGGTTCACCCGCGCTTAACATCCCGTTCGTGCTGGGAGCCGTGGTACCCACCTACAACCTTCCGGGCGTAACGCAGCGTCTCGTCTTTAGTGGGGAGCTATTGGCCGACATCTTCCTGGGCAATATCAAAACCTGGAATGACCCCGCCATTGTCAAACTGAACGAAGGTGTGCGGCTTCCTCCTCTGCCAATCACCGTAGTACACCGCTCCGACGGCTCGGGCACAACCTTTGTATTCACCGATTACCTAACCAAGGTTTCGCCGGAGTGGGCTCAAAAGGTGGGACGCGGCAACAGCGTCAACTGGCCTGCACCCAATAAAGTTGGTGGGCGCGGCAACGAAGGGGTGGCTGGCGTGGTGCGGCAAACCCCCGGGGCCATCGGCTACAACGAAGTAACCTACGCTGTACAGAACCGCATTCAGTATGGTGCCGTGATCAACCGGGCTGGCCGGGCCATTGTGGCCGATCTCCCAACCATCACTGCTGCCGCAAACGTGGTCATGCCTGGGGATGCCCGCATTTCGCTGACAGATACTAAAGCCCCCGATGGGTATCCAATCTCGAGCTTTTCTTACATACTGGCCTACGAAAAGCTGGACAAAAACAAAGCCTTCAAAAGCGAGGCGGAGGCCCGCGCCTTTGTGCAGATGCTTAAGTGGGTTGTCACAGAGGGTCAAAAGTTCAACGAGCCTCTAACCTACGCCCGCATTACCGAAGTGGCTCAAAACCGTGCGCTTGCGCTGATCTCGCGCATTACCTACCAGGACAAACCCATCGGCAAGGAGATTGTAGGCCGCTAAATACATGCTGGAGGTGGGGGTCTCATGGGCTCCCACCTCTTTTGTAAACTAAAGGCGTGCGCATGCAAGAGGTTCCTATACAGTCTCCCCTTATCAAACGAAAGCCCTCGGCAATTTACCGGGTTCTGGGCGATCGTATTTTCTTGGTTTTAGTTCTAGCGCTGGCTTTGAGCATCGTTTTGCTCACCCTGGGTCTGGGTTACTACCTCTATCTGGGTGGGTCACTGGCTATAAACAAAGAAGGGGTTTTTGGTTTCTTAACCGGAACCACCTGGGATCCGGCTTTGAAGCTCGAGTTTGGCATCTGGCCCTATGTTGTGGGAACGCTGGTTACAAGCCTAGCAGCACTAGTTTTGTCTGTTCCGGTGGCCCTTGCGGCAGCCGTCTTTACCGCCGAGTACGCTCCCCGCTGGCTGGCGGGCTTTATCAACTACCTAGTAGACCTGATGGCTGCTGTGCCGAGCGTGGTCTATGGCATCTGGGGCATCTTTGTTCTGGCCCCGTTTTTGCGAGAAATCTTTTATATGCCTGTTTTTTTGTGGGCTGCAGAAAACGCCCCCTGGTTGTCTCGCTATCTAGGTAACCCCTCTGGCTATGGCATGTTTACTGCCATCGTAATTTTGTCGAGCATGGTCATTCCCTTCACAGCCGCCCTCTCGCGCGATGCCATCAATCTGGTTCCTGCCGCCCAGCGCGAGGGTGCCTATGCCCTGGGAGCCACCCGCTGGGAGGTCATGCAAATGGTAATCCTGCCTTACGCCCGGGGTGGCATTTTCGCTGGGGCCATGCTGGCGCTGGGCCGTGCCCTGGGTGAAACAATGGCGGTAGCGATGGTAATTGGCAACGGCAACATTCTGCCCTACACCCTCTTTGGCCCCGCTTCCACCATGCCAGCCGTAATTGCCCTCGAGCTGAAAGAAGCCGTGGAAGACCTGCACTACTCGGCCATTATTGGAGTGGGTTTTTACCTCTTTCTAATCGCTTTTATCGTCAACGCAACTGCAAGCTACCTGCTCAACAAACTAAAAGTGGGGGAGCAACGGGCTTAGAGGATAATATTATGCGCAACCTTCAAGCACGCTATACCCGCGACCGCCTGATCTTCATCGTGGTCATCGTCGGCACCATCCTGGCAGCCCTGCCGCTCACGCTGGTGCTGGGCTACGCATTGGTCAATGGCTTTTCTTCGCTCAACTGGGATTTTTTTACCAAGGCCCCCAAACCTCCAGGCGAACTCGGGGGTGGTATGGCCCCTGCCATCGTTGGTACGCTGCTCATCACCGGCGTGGGCTTGCTAATGGCAACCCCCTTCGGGGTTGGGGCTGGCATCTTGTTGGCTGAGTACCCCGACAACAAACTTAATCCCACCCTGCGCCTGCTTTCCGATACCCTAAACGGAATGCCAGCCATCCTGAAGGGGTTGCTGGCTTATGTGCTGGTAGTCAAGACCCAGGGCTCTTTTTCAGGCTTCTCCGGATCGCTGGCCATGGCTTTTATCATGATTCCTATCATTGCCAAAACCACCGAAAGCGTGCTCAAGCTGGTTCCCTGGAATATCCGCGAGGCGGGGCTGGCCCTGGGTTTACCCCGCTGGCGGGTAATTTTGTCCCTGGTCTTGCCCGCCGCCAGAAGTGGCGTTGTAACCGGGTTGTTGCTGGCTACTGCCCGGGCCGCAGGTGAAGCAGCCCCCCTTATCTTTACTGCCTTTGGCAATAGCCTTCTTACCTTCGACCTTTCAAAGCCTATGGACGCTCTTCCACTGCGTTTGTACGCTTATGCCATCAGCCCCTACGAGGATTGGCATCGCCAGGCCTGGGCGGCTGCCGTGGTGCTGCTTGGTCTAGTTGTGCTAACCAGTCTGTTGGCCCGCTGGGCGACCCGCGGGCGTTAAGGGAGTAAAACATGCGTGAATTTAGTTCCCTGATCGAATCCGACCAAAACGGAGCTATGACCCTCGACCCCACCCTTAAGCCCCGCGTCGAGACCCGACACGTAACCGTAATGTACGGTCAAAAATCAGGCGTTAAAGACGTAAGCATGCCCATCTACGCCAACAAGGTGACAGCCCTGATTGGCCCTTCGGGCTGCGGGAAAACCACTTTTCTTCGTGCCCTGAACCGAATGCACGACCTGACACCCACCGCCCGCGTAACCGGCGAGGTTCTGCTGGATGGCGTCAATGTCTATGCCCCTGGTGTAGACCCGGTAGAGGTGCGACGCAAAATAGGAATGGTGTTCCAAAAGCCCAACCCCTTCCCTACCCTGTCCATCTATGGCAACGTAGTTGCAGGCTTGCGGTTGGTGGGCATACGCAAAAAATCTCTTCTGGATGAGGCTGTGGAGCGCGCACTTAACCAGGCGGCTTTGTGGGACGAGGTCAAAGACCGACTTCATGCACCCAGCATGAGCCTCTCGGGGGGACAGCAACAGCGTTTGTGCATTGCCAGGGCCCTGGCCGTGGAGCCCGAGGTCTTGTTAATGGACGAACCCACCAGCGCCCTCGACCCCATCTCGACCCAGTCCATCGAAGACCTGCTAAATGAACTCAAAAATCACGTTACCATTGCCATCGTAACCCACAACATGCAGCAAGCAGGCCGGGTTTCAGACTTCACCGGCTACTTCCTGAACGGCGATCTGGTGGAGTTTGGCCCCACCAGTTTGTTGTTCACCACCCCCAAAGATAAACGCACTGAGGCCTACATTACCGGTCGCTTCGGATAAGCGCTTCCACAAGCTGGTTGGCGGGGTCGCCGGCTTCCACAAGAACCTCATTAGAGCGCTCTTCATGGTTCTTGAATCTCTCACACAGCACATTGGCCTCTCGGATGAGAGACCACACGCGTGAAGAGTTCGATAACGGCGGTCAGGTGGTCTGTTTGGGCTCGGTGGGTTTTTGTGGAGTAGCCAGGTTGAGGCCATTGTATTTCTTTTGACAGGCTTCAATACCTTCGGTCGCCCAGACTTGAATCGCTTCGGCGGCCATCTGGACTACCTTTTCCATCACCGGCACTAGCTCGGGGTGAAAACCGGAGAGCACCCAACCCGCTCCCTGCTCAGGCGTGGGGGGCTTGCCAATTCCTATGCGAAGACGGTGGAAATTCCGGGTGCCCAGATGGCTTGTAATGGATTCCAAACCGTAATTACCAGCGTTGCTTCCCCCTGCTTTAAAGCGCATGCGCCCTGGCGGCAAATCCAGCTCGTCGTGAACTACCAGAATGCGCTCGGGTGGAATCTTGTAAAACCGGGCCAGCGGCCCTACAGCCTCTCCGGTAGCGTTGTAGAAGGTGGTGGGCTTGACCAGCAAGCCCGAAACCCACTCACCCGAGCCCTTCTGAAACCGTATTTCAGCAATAAGGGCATTGCCATTGGGGCGGAAATCCGAGCTGAGCCGATCCAGCACCCAAAACCCCACGTTGTGCTTGGTTCGGGCGTACTGGGCTCCAGGATTCCCTTGTCCGACAATCAAGAGCATACAAATAAAAAGGGCCGAAAGCCCTCGAGAACGGCAGCCTTCGGCCCCAAGCCTGGGTAATGGGCTTACTTCTCCTCTTCAGTCTTGCCCTTCTTGATAACTTCTACTTCGGCAGGTGTGGCTGCCGCCTCGGCCGTGAGCTTATCAGCATCCTCGGGTGGCACGATGGCCACTATGGTATCGCGGGGGTTCATGGCAAGCTTGACGCCTGGGGGAAGGCTCAGTTCATCGGCGTGGATGCTATCGCCAATGCGCAGGTGGCTTACGTTGACCTCGATGTGGGGCGGAATGGCCTTGGGCGAAACCTTGACCTGGATGTCGTTGTTGACCAGCTGGAGCACACCCCCCTCACGCACGCCCTGAGCCGTACCCACAATCTTGACCGGAATCCACATCAGCACAGGCTCATCCGAGAGGGCGTAGAAGTCTACGTGTTCGGGACGACGGCGGCGTTTGTCAAGGTTAATCTGACGCACCAGGGTGTCGACGGTTTTCCCGTTGTCGAGCTCGAGGGTAATCACATGGTGAATCCCCGCGGCCATGAAGACCTTGTTGAACTCTTTAAGATCCACCATGACCTTGTAGTTTTCGCTACGGTTGTAGACCACCCCGGGCAGTTTGCCGGCGTCACGCAGGGCCGCGGGCTTTTCATTCCCACGGGTTTGGGCTTTTATGCGGTATTCCATTCCCTTCCTCCAAAACTTTTCCGTTGCCAGACATCAACCAGCACTGGATTTTCTTATTTGCTCACACCACCCCAATAGGAGGGGTTCAAAACACAAGCCTTCAAAGTCTACCATAACCCCCAGCCGCTCGAAAAGCCTTAGACAAGACAAGGGTGCATCTCAGCAATTCCGTACAGGGAAAGCCCTCCACCTCAGGGCCTCGAAGGCCACCAGCGGATGGGAACTACATAGCTGGGCGCGGTGGGCTGCTGTGCGCGAAGCCCCAGGGCGACTCCACTGCATCCCCGAGCGTTTCATGCGGGCACCGATGACATGCTTGTTCATCCCCTCCACCTGGCCTGAACCGATGGGCCAGCCCCGGGCTTTATAGGCCGGGTAGTCCATCCGATCGGCCCTTTGCTCCAGGTACTGGATTGCGCTGCGGGCCTCTTCCGACCAGCTCTGCCGCTCAGGAGCGGTAG